>DAVZGU010000382.1:0-2937 GCA_052274215.1 Clostridium sp.
AGTTTAATGCGTGCACATAAGATTGTGTTAAAAAAAATTTAAGAATTTAATAAATTATAGCTTAGTATATTAAAAACGATATACTTACTTTAGGAGGGTTCATTATGAAACTTTTTATTGATACTGCAAATGTTGATGAAATAAGAGAAGCTAATGAAATGGGTGTTATTTGTGGTGTTACTACAAATCCGTCTCTAATTGCAAAAGAAGGGAAAGATTTTAAAGAGGTTATAAAGAAATAGCTTCTATTGTGGATGGACCTATCAGTGGAGAGGTAATTGCATTAGATGCAAAGGCAATGATAACACAAGGAAGAGACATAGCAAAAATCCATAAAAATATGATTGCTAAAATACAAATGACCCAGGATGGATTAAAGGCTGTAAGCGTACTCTCGAAAGAAGGAATAAAAACAAATGTTACATTGATTTTTAGTGCAGGGCAAGTGCTACTTGCTGCAAGAGCAGGAGCTAGTTATGTAAGCCCTTTTCTTGGGAGACTAGATGATATAAATTCTAATTCTATGGAGTTAGTAAGAACTATTGTTACAATATTTAAGGTGCACCATATAGAAACTGAAATAATTTCTGCAAGCATAAGAAATCCAATGCATGTTACAGATGCAGCAGTAGCAGGATCACATATTGCTACAGTACCATTTAAAATATTAATACAAATGATTAAGCATCCACTAACTGATAGCGGAATAGAAAAATTCGAGAAAGATTGGGAAGAAATATTCGGTTAAAATAAATAATATATATAAAATATCAATAAACTTATAAGAATGATATCAGCAAAATGTGTTAATACAAGCGTTGTGAGTATGGCATCTTGGGAAGTTTTTGAAAATCAAGATGAACAGTCATAAGAAAGTGTGTTACCCTAAAGGGTTACTAATAGAGTAGGCGTGAAAGCTGCAAGTTCTTTTGGGTGGCATAAGTATGTAGGACTTAAGGGGGATATTATTTAAATAGATCATTTTGGGATTAAAGTAGCGATACTGGGTATTTTTGCCCATCCCCTCCAAAAGGGTGAATAAGGACTATTTCAAAAAGTGTACTTTGTGAAATAGTCCTTATTCGTTGTTTTTTGTGTGTCATAAGTACATCTTATTTATTTTTGACATATATCAAATGACTAGTATATGTTTTGAAACATAAATATAGACAATTAGTTTTGGAATGGCTAAATTGCAGAGAATATCTAATTAGTGATTTGCCAATTCCACCTTTTCGGAGAGATGGGCAAAATTACCCAGAGTTAACCATATTAGAGAGAAACATGGAAGCACTATAATAATGTAAGAATTTAGAAAAGTTTAGGATATCTAACATCTGCTGAATTCAAGAAAAATGAACTTATTAGGATAAAGAAAGATAAGTGATAAATAATTCAAAATTCATCACTCTTCTAGGTATATTTCTTTTATTTGTATACTTTTAAGGGTATAGATCAAAAGAGAAAATCTTACACTAAGCTATTTCATAATAATTTAGCATTTCTTTAATTTATTCAACAGTTTCAGCATTTGGCTCTATTACTGGTAGTCTTGCAGGGCCTACCGGAGTACCGGATAATTCAACGGATTCCTTCAATATAGAAAGAACAGTTACTAATTTAAGAACAGCACGAAGTACATCAATATTTTTCTGCGCTTTTATAGCAGCTTCTATAGCACCTATCCTGAACTTTTGTAGCTTCAATATAACTTTTAATAGTTTCCATTTTACCGATACTGTCTTTTATACTTGCAATATTTTTAATTTTTGTCAATTGGCTAACTGCATCTGCCTCTAAGTTCATTCCTGTATTTTTAGGAATATTTTATAAAATTATTGGAATTTGTACAGACTCAGCAATTACCTTATAATGATTAATACCTTCTTCCTGTGTCGGTACTATGAAATATGGAGTAATTATAGCTAATGCTTCAGCACCTGCATTAATTAATTAATTGTTTTGTGGCCTACCTATTAATTTCTTAATTTTCATCAAAAGGGGTAACCATTGCTGTAATAATTCCCTTTAATATCATATTAATCCTCCTAGTTTGTTGTAATCATCTTAATGGGTTTTATAGTACCTTTTTGATTGATTTTCCTAAAGATCCACCTGGATGCCATTTTATATATTGCTGTAGAGTTAACCCTTTTGTATTTTGTAATAATACGCTTAAACTTTGTAATACAATTGCCTCTGCAATAATTGAAGAACGAGGTGCTTTATTTAAATATCCGCCTTCTTTATCTACACCTGCAAACAGAAAGACATCTCCCATTTTGGCTAACCATGATTCTCTGTTTCCTGTTACAGATATAATTTTTGCATTATTGCTTTTTAAAGTTGTAATAGTTGCTTTTAATTCTGCGGTTTCACCACTGTTAGAGATTGCGATTACAACGTCTCCGGGCATTACCTGGCCGGCTGATCCGTGTACCGCTTCTGTACCATGTAGGATGTAAGCTGGAGTTCCTGTGGAAGATAATAAGGAAGCTATATAACCAGATATATGTCCAGGTTTCCCAATTCCTGTTACATGAACCCTATTATTATTGTCTTCAGCTTCTAAAATTAGTGATTGTGCTGAAGCAAGAGCATTATAATCAATACCATCAATTATTTTTTTTGTTTCCTTAGATAAAACATCTAAATATTGTTTTAAAACTTCTTTTTCAATATTATTTGTTAACATAATTTCACTTCCTAGTATAAAATTTGTTTTCCATCATTATATTTATTAACGTCTTTAACACCTATAATATTAAACTCTAAAACTGTTATTTGCAATCTTATTTGAGTTCAACCTTTGTGTGTGAAAATCACATAGGTACCGGTTTAATTAATCCAAGGCTCTTACTGATTATGTACCTTGCTTATCTTAGGGTAAGAATACTATTTAATATTTACCAATAGAGAATCAAAAAAATAATTTAT
>DAVZGU010000383.1:0-2936 GCA_052274215.1 Clostridium sp.
ATATTATAATTACCCATTTTATCCCCATCTAACAATCTTTTACTATTTATATATATTTAATTTCTACCATTTATATTACATATTATAAGAAAAAAAGTATATATTACATCATCTTAAACAAAACAAGCACTGCAAAATATGCAGTGCTTGTTTTGTTTCTATTCACGGTTCTTTAAACTTCTCATTAAAACTTCCGCTGTACCTAAATTAGTAGCAAGTGGAACACAATGTACATCACATAATCTAAGAAGTGCTGAAATATCTGGTTCATGAGGTTGAGGTGTTAGTGGATCCCTTAAGAAAATTATCATATCCATTTCACCTTGTGCAAGTTTTGCACCTATTTGCTGATCTCCTCCAAGTGGTCCTGATAAAAATCTAGTAACGGTCAGTCCAACTTGTTCATTTATTAATTTTCCCGTTGTTCCGGTTCCATATAAATCATGTTTCTCTAAAATATCTTTGTAACGTTTTGCAAAGTCAATTATGTCATCCTTTTTCTTATCATGTGCTACTAGTGCTATTCTCATATTTTTTCCCCCTATATAATCCCCTTAAATGTGGTTAAATCATCTCCTGGGTCGCTGAAATATTACTAAAAGTTTATTTTCTTTCTCCTCATGCCTATATTAAGCACAAGTGCAAGTGACATAAAACTTGTTAAAAGTGAGCTTCCACCATAACTCATAAATGGTAGAGTTATTCCTGTAATAGGCATAAGTCCAATGGTCATACCTATGTTTTGAAATATTGAAAATAATAAATTTGAAACAACTCCCACACATATTACAGTTCCAAAAATATCTTTAGACTCTTTTGCAATTTTTATTAATCGATATATAAGAAAACCATATAATAGCAGTAATACTAATGCACCAATAAGTCCCCATTCTTCTGCTAAAACAGCAAAAATAAAATCCGTCTGATTTTCTGGAACAGAATTAAATTGCACTCCTTTTCCGAAGCCCCTGCCAAATATCCCTCCTGATCCTATAGCAAGTCTTGATTGAATAAGTTGAAGTCCATACCCTAGTTCATATTGCTCAGGATGTAGAACAGCCATGAGTCTTCCCTTCCAATAAGGTTTCATGATTGACGAATTCCATACACCTACAATTAAAAATAGAATGGAAGTTATTCCTCCAATTACCACTTTTAGATCTAGTCCTATACAATAAAATATCCCTAGTACTATAAAAAAGCTTACCATAGTCATTCCCATATCAGGTTGAATAATAATTAAGCTCATTGGTACTGCTGCATAAAACATCAACTTAAAGAAATTTCTAGGTTCATTAATTTTCCCTTCCATTTCATCTAATTTCTTAGCTAGCATTATTATCATACCAATTTTAGCAAATTCTGAAGGTTGCAGGGTGCCTATCCCTATATTTATCCAAGATCTTGCACCATTGACAACAGTTCCAAAAACATCACCATATATTAACAATGCAACTCCTGCCCAATATATTATAACGGCATAATTTTCTATTAACATATAATCAAAGACCAAAAGAACATACATCACAGCAATACTTACTATCAACCATATAATTTGCATTTTAACTAACTTAGTTCCATAATTCTTACTAGTAGCACTATAAATACTTATACATCCAAAAATCACAATACAAATTGCTACTATAATTACACTATAATCCAATTCTCTTAAAAGTTTTTTATTAAGTCTCAGGTTTTGTAAAATCTTCATGGTTTAACCTACCTCCATCTCAAATATGATTATATCATATTAATAAAGAAAAGCTATGCATAAGTTGTTAATTATACATAGCTTTAATACTTATCTCTTTATTTTTTTAATAGGTATATTGGCAATTAGTGCTGGTGAATTTCCTTCATATTCTTCCGTTGTTGTTAATCTAACTTCAATTTCCCCAGTTTCTATTTCAGCGTATTTTGAAATCACCTTTAGTATATCGGCCTTAATCATTTCTAGAAAATCAGGTGAAAAGTCCGCTCTATCATGTATTAAAATCAGCTTTAATCTATCACTTGCAATATCCTTTGAAAAAATTTTATTAGAAAACATTTTAAATAAATTCATTAATGCCCTACCCCCTATATCCCTTTAAATATTCTTTTTAGAGAAGCAAAGAATCCTGTCTCACTACATGATGAGCCATCTAGTGAAGCGTATGATACTTCCTCTCCCATTATTCGCCTTGCTATGTTTTTAAAAGCTAGGCCTGCCAAAGACTTTTCATCAAGAACGATTGGTTCCCCTTTGTTTGTTGAAATAGTAACCTTCCTATCATCTGGAACAACGCCTATTAATTTAATGGCCAAACATTCTATAATATCATCTACAGATAACATGTCTCCATTTTTCGTCATTTCATAGTTCATTCTGTTTATTATAACCTCATGTCTATCTATACCCTTAGAATCTAATTTCCCTATTACCCTATCTGCATCCCTAACTGAAGTAAGTTCAGGATTAACCACTATAATAGCTCTATCAGCTCCTACTATAGCATTTTCAAAACCTTGCTCAATACCTGCAGGACAGTCTATAATAACGTAATCAAAGTTTTCTTTTAACTCCTTTACTACTAAAAGCATATCTTTTATATCAATGTCATTCTTATCTCTTGTTTGAGCTGTTGGTAATAAATATAAATTGCTAAACCTTTTATCTTTTATTAATGCTTGCTTTAACCTGCATTTTTTTTCAATAACATCTACTAATGTAAATACTACTCTATTCTCAAGTCCCATTAAAACATCAAGGTTTCGAAGTCCTGTATCTCCATCAATAACTACTACTCTTTTGTCCATAGATGCAATAGCTGTTCCAATATTTGCTGTGGTAGTTGTCTTACCTACACCACCCTTACCCGAAGTTATAACTATAGATTCTCCCATGTGCATTACCTCCATTATATATATTTATTCGCTAAATACGGTTCTACAAT
>DAVZGU010000384.1:0-2931 GCA_052274215.1 Clostridium sp.
TATATCGTGTTAATAAAGGCTATGTTCTAATATTAGAACATAGCCTTTATTTTTATTGTGTTTTAATGTTAATTTGCAAAGTCGTACTTAAAACTTGTTGATTACCTATTATCATATCATAATTTATAAATACATCTCCGCCATTATGGTCCACGTTCATCTTTAACTCCTTAGTATCCACAGTAAGATCTAATGCTCCATGGGGCGTATTGTATAAAGTTAAGTCCCTTACATATTTTTTAAATTTCATTTCAGTATTAGTAGTTCCTATTCTTATAAGTGTAAACTTTTCTTCATCAATTTTTAAAGTAGTAGTAGTTCCCTTCATTCCTGAAATCTCGGTCTCTTCATATACTGCATAATAGCAATCATCTTCTTTATAGAATTTACCCGGTGTCACCACCTCAATTGCTTCACCATCATCTTCATTGTCAGCTTGTTTGCTAACAACTGAAATTATTGCGTTTTTCTTCATAACCTTACCCCTCGCTATTTTAAAATGTAGTTGTTTATTTCTTCATCAGTTGCAGGTGTTATATCTATAAATTTATTTAAAGGCTGATCATAACTGCCATAACTAATAGATATAATTTTTTCATCCTTACCCTTACAATATCGCCCTGCAATTTTAGCTGCAAATTCAATATCTTCATTTGTCTCTTTGCCAATTATAGCAACAGTAGACCCATTATAATCCACAGATAAGAATACTAAATCTTCCTGAGTTAAAAGTTGTTTTAATAGTTCTCCCTCTTCCTGAGTTCTTGTAGATATAATCCTAGCATCCTTAGATACCTTAAAATGTCTTCCTATTTTTAATAATTCTAGATCTTTTTTTGATATATCTTCTTTATACTCAAAAAGGTCCTTAAGTCTTATAGAATAGTTAGGCTCCGTAAGTTTACATCCACCAGCAGGTGATGGATACTCTAGAATACCCCACATTTGTGCTAGTTCCATTTGAATCTTTCTGCTTCTCCCTTTTATATCCAAAAGAGCATTTCTATCTATTAACCCTTCAATCTCCATTTGAGTTGGATTAAGATTCTTAGCGCATAATGGCCTTAAGATTTTATCTCCTATACCCGATTCATTTTTCACTATATCTAAAGCTGATCTATTTTGCGACATAGGTCTTTGATTTAACACTTCTCCTGTTATAATAAAATCCGCATGAAATTTTTCTAATAGCTCACCACAATATCTCATCATCATAGCATGGCAGTCAATACAAGGATTCACATTCTTCCCATATCCATGTTTTGGGTTCTTCACCATTTCAAAATGTTCATCTGAAAAGTCTATAACTTCTAATGGTATATCTATTTGTTTAACGATTTTCAATGCATTTTCCTCATTGAAAAAGTGTGATTTAAAGCATATCCCAATGACTTCTATTCCCTGATCTTTTACAAGTTTTGCTGCTAATATACTATCAAGGCCTCCAGAAATCATAGCCAAAGCTGTTGTCATAAGCATTTACCTCTCTTTACTGTATTTTACTAATTCCTATTAAAACTACTATTTATTATTCCTATCGATAGCCAATTCAATAAGTTCATCAATAAGCTTCACATAAGTTTTCCCTGTAGCTTGCCACATTTTAGGGTACATACTTATTTGAGTAAAACCTGGTATAGTATTAACTTCATTTAAATAAACATCTTCTGTTTCTTTATCCACTAGGAAATCCACTCTTGCCATTCCAGCACAATCTAATATTTTATAAATTTTTATAGCTTCATCTTTAATAGTCTGTAGCTTAGCTTCACAGAGCGCCGCCGGTATTAAAAGTTTAGATTCCTCGTTTTTATACTTAGCTTCATAATCATAGAATTCTTTTGCGGGGATTACCTCTCCCGGAATAGCCGCCTCAGGATAATCATTCCCAATTACAGCAACCTCAATTTCCCTTGCATTAATGGCCTGTTCAACTAAAATTTTTCTATCATATTTTAGAGCTTCCTCTACTCCAAGTATTAATTCATATTTATTGTGTGCTTTTGTTATACCTACAGAGGACCCTCCATTAGATGGTTTAATAAATACTGGATAGCCCAATTTCTTTTCTATCTTTTCTATTAATATATCTTTGTCTTTTGCATGTTCGCTCGAATTTATTACCACATAATCAGCTTGCTTTACATTGAATTTTTCTAATAAGTATTTTGTATATACTTTATCCATGCAAATAGCAGAGGACATTACTCCGGGACCTACGCAAGGAATATTGGATAATTTACACATACCTTGAATAGTTCCATCTTCTCCAAACGAACCATGCAATACTGGGAATACTACATCAACCTCTTCATTAAAGATAATTTTTTGCCCCTCTGGCCTTTTATAATATTCGTCCTTTTCCCATTCTCCATTCTCTATGTTATCTAATTTACCAGTATATTCAAACCATAGCCCATCCTTAGTTATTCCTATAGGGTATATATCATATTTTGTTTGATCAATATTTTTCAATACTGATGTTGCTGACATTCTCGAAACCTCATGTTCTGTGGACTGACCACCAAATAACACTGCTATCTTCTTTTTCATTAACGCTCACTCCTTATAACCATAGTAACCATTTTCCAAATAAATTTAGTATACAATACTAATTTTTTAGTATTTCATACTAATTCTTTTTAATATGAAGTACTAATTCTTTTTAGTATTTCATACTAAATTTTTTTAGTATTATATCATATTATATCATTTTTATCTATTCCTTTGTATTTTAATTTTCAAAACTCACTTTCTCTAATAAGACCACTTAAAATTATAATGTCAAATTAAATCATCTCCTGGGTCCTGTATATCTTCGAGGAAGATGAATTAACGACTTCAGAAGGAGATTTATACTCCCCTTCTGAAATGTTGTTAAAACAACTCAATAGAATAGAGGATATACGTGCATAAATCGCACATATATCC
>DAVZGU010000385.1:0-2927 GCA_052274215.1 Clostridium sp.
TAAATCCTCCGCCAAACTAATAAGTGACATTGAGGAGTCAAAGACTCTTGATGAAGTAATGAAGGAAAATTTAATCTAATAAAACAAATAAGGTACATGGGACTTTGCGGTCTTATGTGCCTTATTTATTTTATTAATTATATTTTTATGTCTATCCTCAAAGGTAATGCTCATATCCCGTTTTTACGACTTTAGCCTTAGTCAATATACATCCTAAAATATTTGCGCAAACCCTATCTAATAAACTTTTAGCCTGCAAAAGTTTCCTTTTCTCCACTTCTCCACTAGCAACCACAATTAATGTTCCATCACACTTCCCTGCAAGAATTTGAGCATCCGTCACTATGCATATTGGCGGAGTATCTAAAATAATATAATCATACTCCTCCCTAAAACTATTCAAATAAAATTCCATAGATTTAGAATTTAAAATCTCAGAGGGGTTTGGAGGTATAGTTCCACTGGTAATAAAATCTACTCCCGGAAAACCGGATTTAACTATAACTTCAGAAACATCTATTTTACTCACTAAAAGGTTAGTTAATCCTTTATCGTTATGAATATTATACAGTTTATGCAAAGTAGGTTTCCTTAAATCACAATCTATAATTAGAACCCTTCTTCCAGTTTCTGCGAAGGTATTGGCTAAATTAAATATCGTGGTACTTTTCCCTTCATTTTGAGTACTAGACGTTATAACCAATGTCTTTAGTTCAGTATTAGCCTTATTAAATTGAATATTAGTTCTCAAAGTTTTATAAGCTTCATTAGATAGCATTATTTCTTTAGTCACGCTTTCTATTTTGGAGTTTTGTTTTTTTCCCCTATGGAATATTTTCATTTTCAGCCTCCACTTTTTATCCTTTTATATAGTATAGAGACCCACCTGTAAAACTGTACCTTTTTATATGTTTATAAATAATTAACACTATAATTCGTATAAACACTTTCCAATTTTAAAAAGCCCTCAAATGATTGATTTTCAATCACTTGAGGACTTTCTTTACTTTAACGCTTGATCAACACCCTCTGCCAATGCCCTTGCTATCTTGCCTTGGTAAGAGTCGCTTGCAAGCAATTTGTCCTCAGAAACATTAGATTGAAAACCCGTTTCCACTAAAATAACAGGTACCTTAGACCAATTAAATCCTGTCATATCATTTCTTTCCACAACGCCTCTATCCTTCATACCAACCTTATTAATTAGACTGTTAAAAACTATCTCTCCATATTTTTTACTTGTTTTATATATGGCATTTGTATTTTTAGTATCTGCAGGTACAAGCATTGATGCTCCTGTAACAGATGAATTATCATTTCCATCCGCATGGATTCTTATAACTAAATCCGCCTGATTATCATTTCCGAACTCAGCTCTTGCTTTACTTCCCATAACTATGTTATCCTGCGTTTTAGTCATTTTTACAGTATATCCTTTTTCCTGTAGTGCACTTTTGAGTTTAACTGCTACCGCCATATTAACCACGTATTCAGGAGTTCTTGTAGTAACGCCCTGAGCACCACCTGGTTCAATTACTTTCATTATACTTGAACCTGGATCTTGTTGCTCTTTTTTGCTACTAGTAACACTGCCATGTCCTGGATCTATAACAACAACTTTTTGAGAGCTTCCAGTTGAGCTTTTCTTATCCTCATCAGTTTTAACCTGTAATTTCTTCTCTACCAAAGCTTTTGCTGCTGCATCTTTTTTTACTTTTGCTGCCGCTTCTTCTTCTTTCACTTTTGATTCTTTTTTAGCTAATGCTTCTTTTTTCTCCTTAGCTAATGCTTCCTCTTTCACTTTTACCTCTGCTTCTTCTTTAGCTAATTTTTCTTCTTTAGCTTTACTTAACGCCTCTTTTTTAATCTTCATAGTTTCTACAGATCTTTCATGTTTTTTTACGGCATAGTTTGTACTATATAATGCACCACCCAAAATAGCTAAACACATGAACGCTAGTATTATTTTTTTCTTTTTTAACATATTAACTCCCCCAGCCTTTCTCCGCATACAACAAAAAATATTATTGCTTATTTTCCAATTTTTTTATTAACATAACCATAATTATATCAGATTAGTAGCTAAAATAAAAAATAAGAGTGCGATTAATATGAAGTAATATATTCACTGTTATGTTTTGTACATTATATTCCAAAAATTTCATAGTATTACGACGAGCTAAAAAGCCTAAGATAATAACATTAGTAATTAAATTTTAAAAAGGAGGAATTTTAATGTCACACAAAAACAATATATATTACGATGAAGATCGCGATAAAATAGAAAAAGCTAATAAAATAGAAGATCTCCAAAACTTAGAAAAAGTCCTACTAGAACAGAGCGACGCCTTAACTAGCACTATAATATTGCATCATTAGAAAATATCAGTAATTCAAGAGAAAAAACTTAAAGAATATCCAATACAAAAAAATAAAAAGCTAGCAAAATTAAATTTTGCTAGCTTTTTTATATTTGTCTAAATAGAGGAATTGGTTTCTAGCATTAATTTCGTCTCTTTCTTGGGGGATAAAGATTATTAATACTAGATGTATTAGAAGTTTCTATAGTGTTATTGTATATTAATTTTGCTTATTTGTCAATAACTATTATTATTTAATATTATTTATACTGCGAATTCTTCTTCGCCATTTAAAATGAACTTATTAATAATATGTGCAACCCCATCTTGCTCATTAGTTTTAGTTATAAAGTTTGCAACTCTTTTAACTTCTGGGAATGCATTCCCCATAGCAACTCCTAAGCCGGCATATTTAATCATATGAATATCATTACCTGCATCTCCTATGCATATAATCTCTTCTTGCTTAATATTTAGCTCTTCGGCTAGTGCCGCTACCCCTGCACCTTTATTAACTGATTTATGAAGAAACTCTAAATAGAAAGGTGCACTTCTAACTATTGTATA
>DAVZGU010000386.1:0-2923 GCA_052274215.1 Clostridium sp.
TGCAGGAAATAGGGGTAGATTTTATAGATGAAAGTGAAGTTTTGACTCCAGCAGATGAGCAGTATCATATAAATAAATGGGATTTTAAGGTTCCTTATGTTTGTGGTGCAAGAAATTTAGGAGAGGCACTAAGAAGGATTGGAGAAGGTGCTGCAATGATAAGAACAAAAGGTGAAGCAGGTACAGGAAATGTAGTAGAAGCTGTTAGGCACATGAGATGTATAATGGATGAAATTAGAAAGGTGAAAAATGCTCCAAAAGAAGAGTTAATGACAATTGCTAAAGACTTTGGTGCCCCAATTAATTTAATTGAATATGTATGGGAAAATGGTAAACTTCCAGTAGTAAATTTCGCTGCAGGTGGAATAGCAACGCCAGCTGATGCTGCACTCATGATGCAACTTGGGGCAGAAGGAGTTTTTGTTGGTTCAGCAATATTCAAAGCGGAAAATCCACAGGCGGTAGCAAAAGCTATAGTTTTAGCAACTACATACTATAATGATCCAAAAGTTATAGCAGAAGTTTCTGAAAACCTTGGAGAAGCAATGAATGGCCTAGAAATAAGCGAGATTAAAGAGAAGTTTGCAGAAAGAGGATGGTAAAATTGAGAATTGGAGTTTTATCACTTCAGGGTGGTGTAATAGAACATATAAATCATATTAACAAGCTTGGCCATGAAGGTGTAGAGATTAAGAAAATTGAGGATATCAAAGATATACAGGGAATCATTTTGCCAGGTGGGGAAAGTACAACTATAGGGAAGCTTTTAAGGGAAAGAAATATGCTTATGCCTTTAAGAGAAAAAATACTTTCAGGATTACCTGTGTGGGGAACTTGTGCTGGTATGATACTACTTGCTAAATATATTGAGGGAACAGACAATGAATATCTTAAAATTATGGATATAAAAGTAAAAAGAAATGCCTACGGAAGCCAAATCGATAGCTTTAAAAGAAATGTTGTAATCAATGAGATTTCAAGTGAGCCGTTGCCACTAGTTTTTATTCGAGGTCCATTAATTACAGAAGTTTCGAGCGATGTTAAAATAATCTGTACTGTTGATGATAAAATTGTAGCAGCAAAACAAAATAATATGTTTGCTACGTCTTTCCATCCTGAACTTACTGATAGCTTAGAAGTTCATAAATATTTCATGAATATGTGCAGCTCTAATAAAATAAAGCTTTATTTATAAATTAATATTATTCCCATACATTTTAAGTTTCGAACTTATTTTAAAATTAAAATGTATGGGATGTTTATTTATACTTAAAGTAATATGAAATAGTAGGTGGCTCTTAGGGTAGACATTTATGCTACAACAATTTTAAAAAAATACGCATAAATATAACCTATTTCATTTTAAATCCTTGCTTGTCTAAAAAATCTTTCATATGTGGCCTTTGAGGTTTGCTCATTAGAGTGGATACTTGCTGTGTCCATGTGTCTAATCTTTTTCCATTAGTTCTTTTTTTATAATAATCGCTAATATGAGCATCATATTCTTTTATTCTATTAGCATCACCATCTGTATTATACTTATCTGTTTTAAAGATTACTTCTATCGGTAATCTTTCTTTTTTATCGGGATTATTGTTTGGATAACCAAGGCACATTCCAAATACAGGGTATACGCCAGAAGGTATACTTAAAATTTTACATATTTCTAATGGATTATTTCTGATTCCACCTATATAAACTCCACCGAGTCCTAAAGATTCTGCAGCAATTAAAGCATTTTGGGCAGCAAGAGCAGCATCTACAGTCGCTAAAATAAAAGTTTCTGTATATCCCTCTGCCATAGTTTTGTCGCTAATTTCACAGGCTATCTTATTACGGTTTAAATCGGCGCAGAAAACTAAAAATAGTGGACAGTGCTCCACATAACTTTGATCTCCTGAAAGATATGCTATGTTTTTTCTATTATCTTTATCAATCACACTTATAATCGTATAGGATTGAATAGAATTAGAAGTTGAAGCACTTTGAGCACATTCTATAATGGTTTTTACTTTTTCATCTTCTACAGGTTGATTTTTATATTCCCTTATGGAACTGTGAGATTTCAATAAATTTACAATTTCATTCATATTTTATACCGCCTTAATTTAAATTTTATTTATTGTGTATGTTAAATAAATATTGCTGCCATGAAAGATTTTATCATCCTAATAGCATTGAAATTGAACAATTAGGTGGAGTTACTCATGTGAATAATATACCACAAACTAATAAAAATGAAAATAACAGTGAACATAAATTTGCTAAAGTGGTAGTGGGAGTATATTTAAAAATTAAATTAGTAAAGTAAGGTTTTTGTAGTATAATGAAAATAATAATAAATAGATTTAATATGGGAAATATGGTAACAATAAAAAATATTGTAATATTAAATACTTGATTTATCCATAGGTATAATCTTTTTTCATAATTAGAAGGTAGATGAACTTTAATTATCTACTATTAACATGCTATACATCAGATATAGAAAGGAAGTGAGTATTTAGTGGGTTTGTGTACCTTTTATACAAGCTCTCACTAAAGATAAAGTATGGGTAGTAAATTTCTAAACGCAGACAAGGTATTAGAATGTCTATTAGAAAATTTAGAGGAAGGAATTCAAGTAATAGATTGTGAGGGCAAAACTATATATTATAATAGTGCTATGGAAAAAGTAGAAGGTGTAGATAGTAAAGAAGTAATAGGGAAAAAGGTTAATGAGTATCTAGAGGATGTAAAAGATGATGAGTCTACACTTATGAGTGTATTAAAGACAGGTAAAAAAATTGTGGATTTAATACAACATTATGGTAATGGATATAAGAAAAAAGTCACTACTATAAATACTACTGTGCCAGTAACATTAAATAATAAAGTTGTAGCAGTGATTGAAATAGCTAAAGACATGACTCAGCTAAAAGAA
>DAVZGU010000387.1:0-2896 GCA_052274215.1 Clostridium sp.
TTAATTTTTTTCTTTTTATTATTTTATATTTTTTACTAAGTACTAATTTATCAGGATGTGCCTTTACCATCCCTTGGCACATTTCTAAAACCATATCATCCACATTATTTGTTATTTTTTTCATTATTCTCCTCCAAGCTTATCTGCTGTTAATATTGCTGCATATACATCTTCTGGTGTTACTTTAAAAGGCATATTATGTATTGATTCGCCATCTGCACAGGAAAGCTTTGCTACTTCCATTAATTTAATTTCGTCTATTTCATTTACCCCAAGACCCTTTAAAGAAGTTGGCAATCCCATAGTCTTACAGTAAGCTAAAACCATATTTAATTCTTCTTGAGGTGCATTTTCTAGTACTAACTGAACTATAGTTCCGAAGGCTACCTTCTCACCATGAAAATATTTATGAGTCCCTTCAAGTAAAGTTAATCCATTATGTATAGCATGTGCTGCAGCCAAACCACCACTTTCAAATCCAATTCCACTTAAATAGATATTAGTTTCTATTATATTTTCAAGAGCTGGTGTAACTACATTTGCATCACAAGCTGCCTTAGCCTTAAGAGAATCTTCAAGTAAGGTTTCATAACATAACTTCGCCAGTGCAAAAGCTGCCTTTGTGCTTTTTCCACCAGAGTTTACAGTTGCAAAAGATCTTAAACATGATCTAGCCTCAAAATAAGTAGAAAGTGCATCTCCCATTCCTGATACTAAAAATCTTGTTGGTGCTTTTGCTATTATTGTTGTATCAACTAGGACAACATTCGGACTGCTTAAATACATGTACTCTTGAAATTCACCCTTTTCTGTATAAATAACTGAAGATGAACTGCAAGGTGCATCTGTTGCTGCGATTGTAGGTATAACGATTACAGCTTTACCCTGATAATGAGCAACTGACTTTGCTGTATCAAGAGCTTTTCCTCCACCGAGTCCTACAAAAACGTCACATTCATTGTCAACTGCCAATTTTCTTAATCTTTCAATTTCACTTTTTGTGCATTCGCCATTGAACTCACCATATACAAGCTCAAAATTTCCTTTTTCTAATGTCTTATTCAACTGATCCTGGACTCTTGCTTGATCATCTTTATGAGCCACAAACAGTGCTTTCTTTCCGTAAGCGGTTACATAATCTCCCAGATTATATAATTCCCCTTGACCTTGAACATATTTTGAAGGTGATATTAACATTTTCTTCATTATTAATCCACTCCTTATTAATTTAATTTACTAACTATCTAAATTATAAGCTTATCTATTTCAAATTTCATTGAATTATATTGCATTCCTATGGAACACCCTGACTTACTTTATGTAAAATCCTATAGTAATTTATCGCACCAAGCATTAAAACAGAAAAAAACAGCACTAATTTTAACTTAGTGCTGTTTCCCTATATTATATTCATTTCTATAAGCGGCCGGGGTTACTCCTTCAATTTTTTTAAATACTTTAATGAAATAACCACAATCCTCAAAACCCAAATCCAAGGCTAAATTGATTATTGGGACATCAGATGTCTCAAGCAACTCTTTAGCTTTTTTAATTCTCACTTTATTTATATAATTAGAGAAGTTATTCCCAATGCCTTTTTTAAAAAGCTTGCTAAAATAGCTAGGACTAATGTTACAAAGCGATGCCATCTCATCAAGGCTAATTGCGTAACTATAACCCTTTTGTATATAGTCTAATGCTGGTTTTAAAATTATATTCCCTTTATTTTCCAATATTTCACTATTTACATCTTCACTAAAATCTAACTCACCAATACTCTTTAAGTTTTGTTCTTCCACTTCTACTTTTTTAAATTTCCCCATTTTATTCAACTTTTCAAATTCTAAATTTGTCTCATTTAAGGAACCCACAGTTAAAATTTTATCATTGAATTTATTTGAATTTATTTTTAATAAGGCTTCTTCTACAATATAACTGCTAATATGAAAAATCATTTTAGAGACTGATTTAACCCTATCCAATGTCATCTTCGGTAACTTGTCATATAAAATTTTTAGTTGAGCTTCTTTTTCTAAACCCACCTTGGAATATTTATTATTAACAATTTGTTCTAAATTTTCCTTTTCCTCATCTTTAATAATAACTTGTCCTGCCATTATAGCGCCAAAGTATTGTCCATCTACTATAATAGGAATTGCAAAATCTATTATACCGATATGGCATATATATATGTATGGTTGATGTAATCTAGCGGCCTCGAGTCCACCTCTAGAATCACACTTTTCACAAAGCTGACTTAAGTCTGTATGTGATTTTATGAATTCGCAAAATTCACTACACTTACTATGCTCAGTAACAGGCTTCCCTTTATAATCAACAGTTACTATAGCTATATCTGTTACCTCTGCAATATCATCTTGAATTTTTTGAAAGTTATCCACATTAATAATATGATCTAAATGCACCAACCCATCCTGCAAAATACTTCCTCCATTCATTAATAAAGGCACTATTATTAAATAGTGTTCTAGTTTCAAAACCCATATTTAGTGTAACCTAATAATACTTAGTTTATGTTGTCAACAGTTATCATTTAAGATTATGTGTTTGATTTCAAAAAAAATACGAATAAAAATACTTCATACTTTTTTCATGGCTATTCTTCTATATAAGTAATATTACCATCAAAAATATAATTCAAAGAAGTTTTTGTACCTTCTAGTGCATACATCATTTTTTCAATTACGACCTGCTCTTCTTTGCTAGTTGTTATAGAAAGTTTATCCTCTTCATTAACTTCAGACTTTAGTTCAAATTCATATATAAAATCGTTTATTAGTCTTATCCACTCGGATGTGTCATTAGAACCTATATTTTCTCTCTTTCCGAAATCTTTTAATGTTCTATCTAATTGTTTTTTTGAATATCTCAATAT
>DAVZGU010000388.1:0-2895 GCA_052274215.1 Clostridium sp.
TAATATTAAGATATAATAATATATATAAAAATATAGATTTTCTAGGGAGGCTTAAACCATGTTTAACTCAAAGGTTAAAAATGTAAATGCAGAAGAGGCTTATAAGCTTATAAGTGGTGATAAAGAACTTATTATTTTAGATGTTAGAACTAAAGAGGAATATGATAATGGTCACATTCAAGGAGCAAAACTTATTCCAGTTCAGATTCTTCCTATGAAACTTGCTGAATTTGATAAGTATAAAGATAGGCCGGTACTAGTTTATTGCGCATCTGGTGGAAGAAGCCCAAGAGCTGTGGATACTTTGGCAGACAATGATTTTGAAAATATTTACCATCTAAGTCGTGGAATATCTTCTTGGAGATACGGTCTAACTAGATGATGCTCGGATAAAGTTCACATGATGTTAAGTATAAAATCAGAGATGAAATAATGATAAAGTTAGTAAATCAATTAAAAAAATAAAAGGGGGGAATATTTATGATAAAAAAAATATTAATTGTTGGCGGGGTAGCTGGTGGAGCTTCAGCAGCCGCAAGGTTACGACGACTAGATGAAAATGCAGAAATAATTATGTTTGAGAGAGATGAATACATCTCTTTTGCAAATTGTGGGTTACCTTATTATATTGGTGAGGTAATAAAAGAAAGAAATAAGCTTTTAGTACAAACACCTGAGAGTATGAAAGCTAGATTTAACATAGATGTAAGAAATAACAGTGAAGTAACTTCCATTGACACGAGCAAAAAGGTTGTAACGGTTAATAGTAAGGCTAAAGGGATTTATGAAGAAAGTTATGATTATTTAGTGTTATCACCAGGAGCAAAAGCAATTAAACCTAATATAGAAGGTATAAACAGTAAAAAAATATTTACTTTAAGAAATATACCAGACACTGATAACATCAAAAAATATGTGGATAAAAAGGGTATTAATAGCGCGGTAGTTATTGGTGGGGGATATGTTGGTGTGGAAATGGCTGAAAATTTAAAAGAAAGAGGTCTTAAGGTTACTCTAGTAGAAGCAGCACCCCATATAATGGCTCCTTTTGACACGGATATTGTTGTAACCGTCGAAAAAGAAATTTCAGATAACGGTGTAGAAATAATTTTAAATGATGGAGTTAAAGCTTTTAAAGATACTGAAGATGGTGTTGAAATAACTTTAAATAGTGGTGCAAAATTAAGCGCTGATATGATTATATTGGCAATAGGTGTATTGCCTGATACTGGATTTGCGAAAGAAGCTGGTATTAAAGTGGGCGCTAAGGGTCATATATTAGTAAATGATAAAATGGAAACTAGTGCAGAGGGTGTATTTGCAGTAGGTGATGCTATTGAAGTTGTAGATTTTATAAACAAAACAAATACTGCAATACCGCTAGCTGGTCCTGCAAACAAGCAAGGCAGAATAGCAGCTGATAATATAGCTGGTTTAAAAACTACGTATAAGGGAACTCAGGGTACTTCAATTATAAAGGTATTTGGGTTAACAGCTGCAAGCACTGGTAATAATGAAAGAACTTTAACGAGACTTAATATCCCTTATAAAGTTATAGTTGTACATCCTGTAAGTCATGCTTCCTATTATCCAGCGGCTCTTTCTATGACATTAAAACTTATTTTTAATGATGAAGGTAAAATACTCGGAGCACAAGGTGTAGGTTATGATGGAGTGGATAAGAGAATAGATGTACTTGCTACAGTTATTAGACTAGGGGGAACGGTAACTGATTTAACCGAATTAGAACTGTCTTATGCACCACCTTTCTCATCTGCTAAGGATCCAGTAAATATGGCCGGTTTTGTCGCTGAAAACGTGTTAGCAGGAAGAATGGATGTATTAACTCCAGATCAGTTTATAGCCTATGATAAAGAAAATGCCACGGTATTAGATGTTCGTACTGAAATGGAATTTAATAATGGACATATTGAAGGTGCTATAAATATTCCTGTAGATAGTTTAAGAGAAAGAATTGGTGAACTGGACACAAACAAAGAAATTATTGAGTATTGTCAGGTAGGATTAAGAGGATACGTAGCTGCAAGAATTTTAGCTCAAAAGGAATTTAAGGTTAAAAACTTAACTGGAGGATATAAATCAGCTTCAAGTTTTAATTTTAAACCAAATAAAGCTGAGATTAGTAATAAGGCGAAAAGGCAGAGTTTAAATATTGATACTCAAGTTATAAAGGACGAAGTAGCTATTGAAATTGATAATTATGATAAAACTCTCGATGCTTGTGGACTATGTTGTCCTGGACCACTAATTCAGGTTAAAGCTAGTATTGACGATTTAAATGAAAGCCAAATATTAAAAGTAACAGCAACTGACCCTGGATTTTATGAGGATATTAAATCTTGGTGCAGTAAAACAAATAATGAATTAATAGATTTAAGAAAAGAAAAAGGTATGGTTTATGCATTTATAAAAAAAAAAGGTGATAATCTTACCAAAGTAAATAAATCTCTCCCATCAGAGGCATCCGAAAAAAACAATAAAACCATGGTAGTTTTTAGTGGCGATTTAGATAAAGCTATTGCGGCATTTATTATAGCAAATGGAGCAGTTGCAATGGGTAGTAAAGTTACCATTTTATTTACTTTCTGGGGTCTTAACATCATACGGAAACCTGAAAAAGTATCTGTAAAAAAAGGTTTAATAGATTCGATGTTTGGAGTTATGATGCCAAGAGGAAGTAAGAAACTTAAACTTTCACAAATGAATATGATGGGAATTGGAGCTAAAATGATTCGATCAGTAATGAAGAATAAAAATATAAGTTCTCTTGAGGACTTAATAAAATCAGCAATTGATAGCGGAGTGGAAGTAGTAGCCTGCTCAATGTCCATGGATGTTATGGGTATTACAAAGGAAGAACTTATTGATGGAGTA
>DAVZGU010000389.1:0-2877 GCA_052274215.1 Clostridium sp.
TTCTCGGTTTCAGCTATTCTTCCGTTTTCCCAATGTATTAGTTCAGATAACCTCTGTATACACTTTGGTAAATTTCCCAAATTACTTCTAGTGAGTAAAGTTTGAGTAGGGCTAGTATCCCCTGGTAATATTGCATTTCTTAATCTTAATTCTAAAGGATCCATCCCAAGCTTATCCGCTAGTATATCCATTGCTCTCTCTATTGGGAATGTAAGCTCCGCATGACCGAAGCCTCTGAAAGCTGCAGCATAAGGATGATTTGTATACATACACAATGAATCACACCATACATTTTCAATATTGTATGGTCCTGTACAGTCTACAGCAGCTGCTCTGCTTATAATTACTGCTCTATCTGAGTATGCACCTCCATCAAATAAATATGTTATCTTTGCAGCAGTTAGCCTCCCATCTTTTGTGCATCCTAGCTTAACTTTTGCATCAAGACCTATATGAACTGGAGATGTAATCATATCTTCTTCTCTTGTATTTGTAAGTTTAACTTGTCTTCCTCCAACCGCCTTTGAACACAAATAAGCAATGAATTCTAGCTGTACAGCTGTTTTGCCTCCATAAGCCCCACCTACTAAAGGTACATTAACAATAACCTTACCAGGGTCAATTTTAAAGAAATCACTTATAAGTTTTTTTATTACAAATGGTGCCTGAGAAGCAGAGTATATAATAACTCTACCATCTGGTAATATTTCTGCCCGTACACATCTTGTTTCCATAGCAGCATGATCTGAGGGTGGAAAAGAAAAGCTAGCTTCGACAGTTACCTCACTTTTATCCAAAACCTTTTTAATATCACCTTTTCTTATTTTAGTTCGGTTAGCAATATTTGTATTAGCTTCTGGCAGTGTATCATCTATAATAGTATATTGGCCAAGATTTTCATGAACCAATGGGGCATCTTTTCTAAGAGCTTCGCCAGGAGAGTTTACAACTTGCAAAGGTTCATATTGTATTTTTATAAGTAAAGCCGCTTTTTCAGCCTCGACTTCGCTATCAGCCACCACCACCGCCACAGGTTCACCATTGTATCTTACTTTATCTATTGCAATAGGAGGTCTATCAAGAATAGTTGATCCTATAAGCTGCGGAAAGTACTTGCCTGTTATTACCGCCCTAACTCCTGGAGATTTTAGCGAATCCGCATATTCAATAGATTTTATTTTTGCATGAGCATGAGGACTTGTTATCATTCTTGCATATAAAAGTCCTGGGATTTGATAATCATTGGTATATTTAGCCATACCTGTTACTTTATCTAAAGACTCTTTTCTAGGCACACTTTTACCTATATTATTTATTCCATGCATAGACTACTCCTTTAAATAATATTCATATACTTTTATAATGTATTTATTATTGTTAATCATTATGAATTTATTTCAGGCTGAGCTGCTCAAATGAATTATCAAGCAAATAGTAGCATATGATCCGGATATCTTATGGATACAGTGTAATTGACTAAATCAAATTGACATCCAGTTAAGTTTTAATTATTTATATGCTGATATCTCTAAAAGCTTGTCTACAGTAACAAAGCTGTATCCCATTTCTTTAAGCCTTGAAATAATTTGTGGCAGTGCCTCGGTAGTGACTTTTTTATCTTCATTAGAATGCATTAAGATTATTTCTCCAGGCCTTACATTTTCAACTACATTTTTGACAATATTAGCAACTTCACGTTGCTCCCAATCTAAGGTATCGGTGGACCAAAGTATATTTTTGTAATTTAATTCTATTAAAGAATTCTGTACAGCATCATTTGTATCTCCATATGGTGGTCTTATTAATGCAGTCCTTTTCCCTATTACCTTATTGATTTCATTTTCAGTTAAAGTTACTTCATTATTAATTTCTGCTGCATTAATGGTGGTGAAGTCTTTATGAGACCAACTATGATTTGCTATTACATTTCCATCTGCATAGGCCTCTTTAATTATGGATTTGCATGCTTCAATTTGTTTACCAATACAGAAAAAAGTGCCTTGAATATTATTATCCCGTAATACTTTAATAATTTTAGGAGTATTTACTGGATCTGGACCATCATCAAATGTAAGTGCTACTACTTTGTTTTCATTTTGGCCATTAATATATAAGTTAGAAGGATATTTTTTAGCTAAGTTCACTACATTTTTTCTCCATTTTGTCATCGCTTCATCGGGATAGACTGTAGGTCTACTACTTGTACCTAAAATATCATAAATGAGTGGAACTTTTTTCGTAGTTGCGTCCGAGGAATTTTGAGGTAGCGTGAGCTCACTCGCAGTAGGTTGAACTATGTTTTTTTTATCTGTACTCTTATCTACAGAAGATTGTGTCTCTGTTATTTTAATCGGAGCATGTATTTTATAAGTAATAAAGACTGAACCTATAAGTAATACTAAGAAGCCAGATACGATAAATATTTTTTTCATAAACTAATCAAACCTTTCATAAATTATTAAGTTTTAATAATCTTGCTGTTATATAAAATGAGTTAGAGGGCCGGTAATACAATACATAATTTTTTTTAATTCCTTCAAATCATCCACACCCTCACCTCCCACTCTTTTAACTTCTATAAAAGAATGCAAAACCCTTTAATTCCTATAAAATCAGCAGGCATCATTAAAAAAAATGGTTGAGTCTTACGAAAAAAATTTATAATAGAATAAAGTGAACTGCAGTAAGTAAATACTATATGTTGCATGTAAATCTATTATTAATCAAATCATACTTATAGGTGATACTACTAATGCTAATCCGGTTATAATCTTTTATACCCAAAAATTTAAAATTAACTTTTCTTTCATTTTTGCAAGAACCCTTATCAATGTGGAATATTAAGTTTAGCTTATTTTTTTGTTAATTTAAATAGCT
>DAVZGU010000390.1:0-2870 GCA_052274215.1 Clostridium sp.
TTATCCCCTTTTAGTGGATAACTTTGTCCGAATTGTGGATAGATTTTTAATTGCTTGAAAACAATTCACAATACAAACGTTCTTTTCTATCTTCTTTAAGTCTAAATTTTTCTCGAGTCTGAGTTACATTATCCTCAGAGATATCCGCTATAACCAAACCTTTATTCATATATAAGCTGCTTATTACGTTTCCTAGTGGATCTACAATCATGGAGTCACCACTGTAGGTTAATCCATTTCCTTCACCTATTCGGTTTATACCTGCTATATAGCATTGATTTTCGATAGCTCTTGCTTTAAGCAGAGTAATCCAGTGTTCACGGCGATCTATAGGCCAGTTAGCTGCAACGGTTATTAAGGTAGCGCTCTTAGACGCTATCTGAAATATTTCTGGAAAACGTAAATCGTAGCAGATGAAAGGGGCAATAGTAAAATTAAAAGCATCGAAGTAGTTGATTTCATTTCCGCTTTGGTAAAATTCAGTTTCGCATCCAAAGGAAAAAGGATGAATTTTAGTATAATTCACAAGATTATTGTCTTGAGGCATGCGTCGATGTATTACCGGAGGTACGCCTCCATGTACTATCGGAGGCGCCACTACAGAGTATTTGTTTTTGCTGTTTGTTTTTCCTTCCACATATCCAAAGCCTATGAAAATATTAAATTTAGAACTCATTTCCTTGAAAAATTCTATGGTTTCATTATTATCTTCTCCTATTAAAGAAGTATTCATAGAAAAGCCTGTTAAAGTCATTTCAGGGAAAAAAATAATATCCACATTTTCAGTAGTTGCATGCTTTATAAATTGTATTGCGGTTTCTTTATTCTTAGTTTTATCTTCCCAAATAATATCCAATTGAGCTAGTGCTAATTTCATGCTATCGACTCCTTATTAATAATATCTTCATATAATACATATTATATCAGAGTAAGGGTGGAATGCTTAAGTCGGAATTCTCCTGCATGCATTGCAAACGAACTTGAAGACGAAAATTTCATACTTAATATGCGGAGTCCACCTACGGGCAGTTCAAAACAAAGCGAAACAATTTTATAATCATTGAAAGTGAAAAAATGTAAGATAGTGATAAATAGTATATAATGAGTTTTACAGAGTCTTAGTTTATGTGAAGGTGGTTACTTTATGCTGAAAAATTTAAGAGAACTTATATGTAGGGTTATGGATGATGATATTACTGCATTGGCAGCTCAGCTTACTTATTATTTATTGTTATCATTTCTTCCTTTTTTATTGCTGCTAATTGGAGTGTTAAGTTATAGTAATCTAGAAAGTAAAGATGTGTTGGTATATCTACATCAAATAATGCCAAAGAGTGCTTTTGATTTAATTTACAATACTGTTATAGAGGTGCTGGATTCAAGAAATGTGAATTTACTATCATTAAGTGTAATAGGTATAATGTGGTCAGGATCAAGTGGGTTCAGGTCTATAATAAAGGGGTTAAACAAAGCCTATGATGAAGAAGAAACGAGACCATATTGGAAAACATTGTCTATATCTATATTATTTATGCTAGGACTTGTAGTAGCTATCATTTTGGGAGTAGCCCTAGTAGTTTTTGGACAGATGATAGGAAGAGCTATCATAGCGCGGTTAAATCTATCTAGCGAGTTTGCATTAAATTGGGATATTATGAGATATTTAGTTTCTTTGGTCGGGATGGCATTTACATTTGCAGCATTATATTATTTTACTCCTTGTAGAAGGTTAACATGGGGAGAGGTAATACCCGGAGCTATCTTTAGTACCTTAGGATGGTTAATATCTTCTTTAGGGTTTGCGTATTATGTTAACAATTTCAATAATTATTCTAGGGTATATGGTGGAATAGGGGCAGTAATAGTGCTTATGTTGTGGCTTTATATAACCTCTGTAATAATATTACTAGGGGGAGAGGTTAATGCCTTGCTAGCTTTTGAGCGAGAAGGCAAACAAAAACCTAAGTGCAAAAAATATTAACGACATTTCAATTCGATATGGACAGCTACATAGGAAATAGTTAGCTCATCAGGAGATAAATAGCTCCGTAGGAGATAATTTAACTAGAATTATTATGTGAAATTGCGTAGTATTTAATGATATAATAAAAAACACACAGGAAAGAAAAAATAGCTTTGCATTGTGAAATTTCAAGTTTCATAAAATATTAACACTTATTTAAAGGTATTATGGTATACTTAATACTGCAGTGAAACTGAATAAAAGTGTATTAAATTGTAAGTAAAAAACTTTTAATAACAATTAAAAAAACAATAATATTTTATTATATATAAAATAAAGAGGTGCATTATATGAAAACTCTAGGAAAATGGAGAAAACCAATATTAATACTAAGTGATGCAGTACTAATAAACTTAGCATATATATTAGCTATATTTTTTAGATATAATTATAAAAATTTCAAGTTCTATTCAAGTGATTTTAAAGAGATAGCGTTAATTGTGACAGTTATTTACATAGCTTGTTTTTTTGTCTTTAAGCTTTATGAAAGCCTTTGGACTTATGCAAGTATAGATGAATTTATGATGGTTATAGGTGCATGTCTTACTGGAAACATTGTTACTACAATTTTCATTAGAATTATTGGACATAATTATGCCTATGGGGTAAGTATAGTATCTTGCGCTTTTAGCATTATTTTTATAGTTGGACTTAGGATGTCCTTTAGAATCTTTGATAGATTCGGAAACATTGTAAATTGTAATGTTAGTAAAGGTGCTCGAAAGAGAGTAATGATAATTGGTGCTGGAGCAGCTGCAGCTATGGTTATAAAAGAAATGAAGAGCAGTAACCAAAGTAAATATGTACCGGTAGCTGTAATTGATGATGAAGAGTATAAAAAAGGAAA
>DAVZGU010000391.1:0-2862 GCA_052274215.1 Clostridium sp.
TATATAAACAGTCAAAGGGGGGGATGGTAAATGTTAGATATTAGAAAATTAAATCACGTTTACTATAGTCAAAATTTATTAAACACTTTTGATAAATGCCCTTTAAAATTCAAAATCAAGTATTTAGATAATGTTAGGTGGAAAAAGGATTCAATAGATAATGAGGATTATTATGAAAATATGAATATGGGACTCGATTTTCATCTTATTTGTGAAAGATATTTTTCAAATATTCCTGTTGGGATTGATAATAGTAATATCGATTTAATGAATTTGTTCAATTCCTTAAAGGAAAAATTTACTCTTTTAGATGAAAATATATATTTTACTGAATATGAAATAAAAATGAGAAAAGATAACATTAGGATTCAGGCAAAGTATGATTTGATAATTATTAAGCCAAATAACAAAATAGAAATATGGGACTGGAAGACCGAAAATAGAAAACTTGACTATAAAGAAGTGTGCAAAAGGATGCAAACTATTCTTTATATGTATATATTAGGTGAGAGTTCTTTGAAAATATTCGACAAAGATATACCACTAGAAAATATAAGTATGAATTTTTGGCAACCTCAGTTTAAAGATGATATTATTACTATTAATTATTCAAAGAGAAATCATAAAATTCACGAAGATAAAATTATGGAGATTACGCATTCATTAGACAACTATGATTTTAGTTTGGACTTTAATAGTGAAATATATAGCACACAGTGCAAATATTGTGAATTCGGTGGATGCAACCAGGTTTGTGATGCTTTTATATAAAGGTTTTTTGTTTCACATGAAATAATACGAGGAGGTCTTTAGAATGAGTGATATAGTTAAAGAGTATTATGATAAAAATGCACAATATGAATGGGTGAGACTAGATAACCCATATACAAGAATTGAGTTTCTAAGTACACTTTATCTTATAGATAAGTACTTTCCTAAAGAAGGAAAACTTTGTGATATAGGATGTGGACCAGGAAGATATTCTATTGAAATGATTAGAAAGGGTTACGATGTAACCTTGTTTGAGTTATCAAATGAAGAGCTTAAACTTGCTAAGGAAAAAATCAAATCAGAAGGATTAAAAGCCGAAAAATTTATTTGTGACACAGCACTAAATATTCACAGATTAGAAGATAAGAAGTATAATGGAATGCTCATAATGGGGCCAATGTATCATCTTTATAAAAAAGAAGATAGATTAAAGGTCTTAAAAGAAGCTAAAATGAAATTAACTGATGATGGAGTAGCATTGATTTCTTACATTAACTCAATAGGAGTTTTAAAAGCTGGGCTTACTGAATTCTATGGGACCTTTGAGGAAATTGAAAATGTATACAATTATTTAGGAGAACAAGTATTTGATGAAACTGAAAGCTTTACGGAGGTATATTTTACAACCCCAGAAGCTGCATTAAGAGAATTAGAGGAAGTTGGTTTTAGAATTATAAGCTATGGTGGAGAAGAAAGCTTTTTAAGTGGTTTGCAACTTCCACTTAAAAAGGTTTATGAAGAAAATAGAGCAGTATATGATAATTTCGTTAAAGTTGCTGTAGAGAAATGTGAACTTCCGCAATATAGAGATGCGACGGAACATTTAAATATAGTAGTTGGGATTTAAAGGAGACATAGATAAACCCTTGATTTTCAAGGGTTTATTTTTATCCCTATTTATAAGTTGAATATGGAATTTCACGCTTCACTCTCTTATTGTAAGTCACGGGGGAGAAACTTCATAGGCCACACTCAGTATTATTAGCTTGGTAACTTCGTTCTACATACTTTTCTATAAAGCAGCGCCGTAATACCTATCACTACAAAGGTAATCATTCCCGTAAGTAAATTCATATTTATACCTGGCAGAATGAGTAAAATCCCAATAGGTATAATACCAAATAGCATTCCGCCAAGTATTCCCACTACAGATGACATGCTTTGCTTTATTACAGCTACTTCAGATTCCCATGTGAAATTTGGCATTTTAAGGTTAATGAAGATTCCCCATACACAAGTAAGGCTCACATACGTAAGTGGTGTGACAAATATCCATACACTTGACATAATATCTGACTTTAAACAAAGAGTCATTAGGAGAGAACTTAGTAGGGATACAGGCAACAAGATGGTTGCATTAACGGCCATTTTACTTCGATATATGGTTGCTGCTTTTACAGGCGCGGATTGTAATATCCATAAGTTTTTTCCTTCAAGAGAAAGAGACACGGCAGTGGTACACGTCATTGCCAATGTTGCAGAAATACCGAAAGGCATAAAATTAATCATTATAGGTTTTATATCAGGTATTCCTATTAGCTGTTGCAGTTTATCTATTCCAAGAATGAAACTTGCAATCGACGCTACAAGCAAAAGCACTGCTCCCATTCCCATATTGAGCACATAGAGATAGGATGAAAAAAATCTTTTCCTTTCTTTTCGGTATAATGCCATAAATTGCGATGATACTTTTAAGCTTTGCAATTTATAATTGGACTTAGTTTGGTGCGATGTGAGACCGGTATTAATGCCTGTATACTTAATCGATACAATTTTTACAAATACGTAGTACCACATAACTGAAATTATTATAAAAGAAAGAAATGCACCTATGTTATACCGGCAAACTGCTTTTTCAAATATACTGGATAATGGGTATATTTGATTCATCTTGTGGGATAACATTGTGCCTAGTGATGCTAATTTTTGAATATCTATTTGGGAAGGCCCAATAGTACCCGCGCTCATGCCTACTCCCATCAAACCAATAGTTATGACAAATGATAGCATGATATTGACCACATTCGTATGTTTGAATTTAGAGGAGATTGCGCTAATAAGTGCACCAAGAACTGCGGCTATTGTCATTGG
>DAVZGU010000392.1:0-2851 GCA_052274215.1 Clostridium sp.
GAAATTTTATAATTATATAAATGAAATGAACGGGCGCTTAACTTTACAAGCGATGCGTGAACCTCAAAATGATTATGAAACACTTCTTGATGTTTTTAATGTAGCATATGCTCATGAAAAAGTTGTAACTAGTAAAATTTATAATCTTACTGACATTGCTACTGAAGAAAAAGAACATGCTACTATAAGCTTACTTAAGTGGTTTATTGATGAGCAAGTTGAGGAAGAATCTAATTTTAATGGCCTTATAAAAAGGCTTGCAAGAATAAACGATGATCCTACAAGTATTTATATGCTGGATACCGAACTCGCAACAAGAGTTTTTGTACCACCAGTTACTAAATAAAACTGATAAATTCATAAAAGTAACATATATATTTTAAATAGATTTTTAAAGGCGCATATCAATATTGATATGCGCCTTTATTGGTTCCATTATACAATATTATAAATTTTTTATAAGTGTAAGTAAATCACTATATATACCATAAGCAGTTTGTTGAATTTCAGGATTCTTTTCTACTATTTGCACTTCTCCCATTAAATCTGTTGTTATACATAATATAGAAGATGTAGCATCTATATTACTTAATGTATCATTATTACTTATATAAACTGGATGCACCTTACCTCTTGCCTTGTTATCTTCAATATATCCTTCACATAACAACTTAATTTTGCACTGTTTGTCTTTAGCCTTTTCTATATCTTCTAACGTAATATGTACTAATCCTTGTCTGTCTATTTCTGTAGGATTTATATTTGTATCCATTAATACATTTAGTAATGCTGCAGTTTTTGCAGCAGCATCCCATCCATCAATATCCATTGAAGGATCATCTTCAGCAAATCCTCTTCTTTTAGCCTCTTTAATAGCATTTTCATAACTATTTCCTTTTTCCATTTCCTCTAAAACAAAATTGGTCGTAGAATTTAGTATTCCTCTAAATGATACAACCTTGCATCCTGGAAGTGTGTATTTAACGAAATTAAAAATAGGAGTGCCGTCCATTACAGTAGTTTCATATAAAAATTGAAGACCTCTCTCTACTGAGTTGTCACGAAGCTTCTGATACTTCCAAGCTATTGGGCCTTTATTTCCTGTTATAACATGCATGCCTATGTCAAAAGCAGTTTCTATATGCGTTATTGCTGGTTCTCCATCATAAATAGATAGAGTACTTAGTTCCACTAATACATTAGCATTACAACTCCTAATAACCTGCAGCGTTTCCATATTCACAACATCTTGTGCACTAATATCAAAACTTCCAGTGTTCTTTACATCTATTAATGCTTTCGTGAGATTTATGCCCTTAGAGTTAATCATTGCACCCTTAGACCTTCCTGCAATAGCTGTCACCCTAATGTCATATCCAGTATTAGCCTTAATCTCTAAATTCTTAGTTATTAACATTCTACAAAATTCCTGCGCCGCATTCCCAAATCCTACTAAGCATATACTTATTACCTTCTTATTCAATAATACCCCACCTTTTTTATATTTAATGAGATTTTTATAAGTGAAAGTTGACTACAATAGTTCTCTCCTAACTAAGTCTAGTAACTCCATAGTTGCGCTTTCACGTATTTTCTGCCTGTTACCGGATAATTTAAGCATCTTAGTTTTAACTTCGCCATTAATATATAACCCAACATATACAAGTCCCACTGGTTTTTCTGCACTTCCACCATCAGGGCCTGCGATACCCGTAGTTGAAAGTCCAATACTAGTGCCTGCAGTTTTTGCTATACCTTGCGCCATTTCTGCTGCTACTTCACTACTTACTGCACCATACTTATCTAATGTTTCTCTCGCAACTCCTAACCTATTAATTTTAGCCTCATTGCTATATGTAATTGCCCCCTCTATAAACACAGAGGATATCCCTGGGTAATTTATAAGCTTTGCAGCTACCATTCCTCCTGTGCAAGATTCCGCTGTGGCTATCGTTAACTTCTTATTTATGAGCATTTTTCCAAGTACATTTTCTAAGGTTATATTCCCTTCGCCATAAATGTTATCTCCTAGTCTGCTACGTATTTCATCTTCCATAGGCGCAATCATTCTTATGCCTTCTTCCTGTGTATTAGCCTTTGCTGTAATTCTAAATGTCATTTCCCCTGCTTTAGCATAAGGTGCCACAGTTGGATTAGTTTGATTGTTCAATATATCTCCTATTATTTCTTCCGCGCTGCTCTCTCCCACTCCAATAACTCTGAGCACCTTTGAAACTAATACACCTTGCGCAAACTTTTGAAGATAAGGAACAACAGCCTCCTCAAACATAGGTTTCATTTCCCAAGGTGGCCCAGGTAAAAGTGCAATTATCTTCCCATTTTCCTCTATTATACATCCCGGTGCTGTGCCATTATTATTAGGAAGCACTACCGCATCTACTGGAAAATACGCTTGTTTCTTATTGCTTTTCACCATTGGTCTGTTCATATCTTTAAAATAATCCTCAATAATTTTTAAAGAATCTTCATGAACAACGCTACGCTTGCCAAAATATTCAAAAGCTACTTCCTTAGTTAAATCATCCTTTGTAGGTCCAAGTCCACCGCTAGTTATAACTAAATCAGCTCTACTAAATGCTAATCTATATGATTCTAAAAGTCTTTCTGGATTATCTCCAACTACGCACTGATGATAAACTGATATACCTAAATCTGCAAGTCTCTTAGCAATATATTGTGCATTTGTATTGACTATATCGCCGAGTAATATTTCCGTACCTACCGATAATATTTCTGCTTTCATAATAACTTCCTCCCTTAGATGCCACTCACATAACAAGTGGTATTTACATATTTACATTAAAAAAACAATTTCATTTAAATTTGACTC
>DAVZGU010000393.1:0-1193 GCA_052274215.1 Clostridium sp.
ATGATGGCAGCTGTTACAGCTTCATCAAAACATGATGTGGTACTCATTGAAAAAAATGAAAAATTAGGGAGAAAACTTTATATAACTGGGAAAGGTAGATGCAATATTACAAATGCGAAGGATATTGGTGATTTTTTTGAACATATACCATGTAATCCTCATTTTTTATATAGTTCTTTATATTCCTTTACTAATGAAGATACAATGAATTTCTTTAAAGAATTAGGAGTTAACCTTAAGGTTGAAAGAGGAGATAGAGTATTTCCAGAGTCAGATAAGTCTTCGGATATTATAAAAGCGTTTACTACGGAATTAAGAAATAAAAATGTTAAAGTACAATTAAACTCAAAAGTGAAAAAGCTAGTTAGGGATAATCAGAAGATTGTCGGAGTACAGCTTGCTGATGGAAGTTATGTATATGGAGATTACTTTATATTATGTACCGGTGGTTTATCATATCCACAAACGGGATCATCTGGTGAAGGGTTATCTTATACTCGTGCTTTAGGACACAATATAATTAAACCTAAAGCATCACTTGTACCAATAGAATTTGATGAAACGTGGGTTTCGGATTTACAGGGCCTATCTCTAAAAAATGTAGAATTAAAAATTACTAATAGTAAGAATAAGGGTCTATATAAAGAGTTTGGGGAAATGCTTTTTACACATTATGGTGCTTCAGGACCTATTGTTTTAAGCGCAAGTAGTTTTATAAAAGAAGGAGAAAAATTTAAGGCTGTGATAAATCTTAAACCAGCATTAAGTGAAGTTGAACTTGATAAGCGAGTTCAAAGTGATTTCTTGAAATGTGCAAACAAAGCTTTTAAGAATTCATTAGATGATTTACTTCCTAGAAAAATGATTAATACAATAATTCAATTATCTAATATTGATGAAGATAAAAAAGTGAATTCTATTACTAAAGAAGAAAGAAAAACCGTAGTAAATTTACTCCAAAATTTAACTTTTAACATTAAGTCTCTTCGCCCAATAGAAGAAGCAATTATAACTAGTGGTGGAGTAGATACTTTAGAGATAGATGCTTCTACCATGAAATCAAAAAAAATTGATAATCTTTATTTTGCAGGTGAAATGATAGATGTAGATGCATATACAGGAGGTTATAACCTTCAAATATCATTATCAACAGGGAATTTAGCCGGGAATAATGTAGGGGTAATTTAATGCTA
>DAVZGU010000393.1:1293-2849 GCA_052274215.1 Clostridium sp.
TTAATGCTATTAAAACTAGCATCTTTATAAACGAGGGGTGAAGTAGTATGGGAATTTCCGTTGCCATAGATGGACCTGCAGGTGCAGGTAAAAGTACTATAGCTAAAATGATAGGTGAAAAATTTGGTCTTATGTATATTAACACGGGAGCGATGTATAGAGCAGTTACTTTAAAGGCAATGAATGCAAACATATCAGAAAAGAATGTAGATGATTTACTTAAAATGGTGGAATCTTTAGAAATTCATTTTGAAGAAGAACGTCTATTTGTTAATAAGGAAGATTTGACAGATATGATAAATATGCCTATTATAAGCAACAATGTTTCAAAGTATGCAGCTATTCCTGAAATCAGAGAAATACTTGTTAAGCTACAACAAAATATAGCCAAAAAATTTAATGTTATTATGGATGGACGCGATATTGGTACAGTTGTACTTAAAGATGCTTCTTTTAAATTTTACTTAACTGCTAGCAGCGACGAGAGAGCGAAAAGAAGATACGAAGAATTAATTTCTAAGGATATAGAAGTTGATTACAATACTATTTTAAAGGATATTATAAAAAGAGATTATATTGATACACATAGAGAGACTAGTCCACTTATAAAAGCGGAAGATGCTATAGAAATCGATTCTTCTGATTTAAGCATTAATGGGGTAGTTGAAACAATTGTGGAATATATTAATTTGAAGACTAAAAATAGTTAATTCAGTATTTTTTATAATGCCTTATATATGGAGGTTGCAGCATGAGAAAAATAACACTAGCAGATTCAGCTGGTTTTTGTTTTGGAGTTAAACGAGCTGTAGATACAGCTTTAAATATGAAAGAAAAATATAACAATGAAATCTATACACTAGGGCCACTTATTCATAATACTGATGTTGTGGGTTTTTTGAAAGAGAATTCAATATTTCCTATAGAACTTGATAATATTTCAAGATTAAAAGAAAATGATACGATTATTATAAGATCGCATGGAGTATCTGAAAAAACATTAAACATTTTAAAAAAAACTGACCTTAATGTAATAGATGCAACATGCCCTTATGTAGCCAATATTCATAAAAAGGTGAAAAAATATTACGATTTAGGATATCATATAATTATAGTTGGAGATAAAAATCATCCCGAAGTTATTGGAATTAATGGATGGTGTAATGATTCTGCAGTAATACTTAAGAGCGGTACGGAGCTCGGTAATATATCAAATAAAGTATGTGTGGTATCTCAGACAACAGAGAGACAGGCTACTTGGGAGGATGTATTAACCAAGGTAATAAAAAGCTGTAAGGAAATAGTTGCATTCAATACTATATGCAGTGCAACTGAAGTGCGCCAAAAATCAGCAGAAGAACTTTCAATTAAAGTTGATGCTATGGTTGTTATTGGCGGTTTTAATAGTTCCAATACTACAAAGCTTTATGAAATATGTAAGAAAAATTGTGAAAATACAATACATGTAGAAAATTTATTAGGTATTCCTGATGAATTTATAAAAGATAAAAATGTTAAGAGTATAGGGGTCACAGCTGGAGCCTCAACACCGGATT
>DAVZGU010000394.1:0-2836 GCA_052274215.1 Clostridium sp.
CCAGGAATAAGGCTCGGATACATGATATCACCAGAGAAATGTAAGGAGCATATTCAAAATTCCAAAATTAACACAGATATATCAACTTCTAGTCTTATGCAACGTGCTTTAGATTTATATATAAATAAAGATCTTTGGAAAGAACATATAAGTCGTCTAAATATGGCTTATAAGGATAAATATAACTTTATGATAACTTGTATAGAAAAATATATGGCTGAAAAGGCTAGTTGTTATACCCCTGGAGGGGGAATTCATTTTTATTTTAAGATAACTACTGGTTTGAAGATTAATTCCATGGAATTGTTTTATTTGTGTAAGAATAGAAAAGTTCTAATAACACCAGGGGTTTTATTTTATAAAAATGCTAAAGAAGGTAATGATTATTTTAGATTAAGTTTTTCAGAAATAAGAAAACCAGAAATAGAAGAAGGAATTAAAATTATCTCAGAGATATTAAGCGGAAAGTAGAAAAAATGGCTACAACGTAAGGAGAGGGACTTTTGAAAAAGGGATTAGTGGACGTTGATTGGTTGTGCATTAGTAAATATTCCAACGAAGAAATATCTTATTTCTTGTTTTTGGAAGGGAAAACTATGGAAGCCATATGTAAAATTAGAAACTTGGATAATGCCATTGTGCAAAAACACATTATAGATGGTAAAATAAAATATAGATTTTTAGTGCATAGCAATGATACTGATGAGCTTTTTAAGAGTATTGCTAAAGCAGGAAAAGAGGATAAAATTTATTTCTTGAATTCATTGGAAGAGGATAATAAAAATAAATTAACGCAACTAATAAAAACCAGTTATGTGGAGATGCACCCTAAAGATAAAGAAGTCGCAGTTTGGATATTAGGAGAATTAAAAGAAAAATCTTGTTTAAACATTTTAATCAAAGCTTCCGTGCATAAATTCTTAAATGTGCGCAGAATGGCAGTTTCAGCTATGGGTAAAATGGGAGATTCGAGAGCAGAAGGAGCATTACTTAGAGCCTTAGAGGATGAGAATCCACAAGTAATAAGCTATGCAATAAAATCTCTAGGTAAAATAAAAAGTGAAAAAGCTATTACAAAAATAAAATACATATATGACAACACAGAAAAAAAATACATAATTGATGCTGCTGAGAGGTTTTTATTGCTAATGGAGCAAATGTAAATAGAAATTAGAATGTGACCTTAAATTTTTATTTAGAATATTTAGTAGTGGTTGGGAGAATTGAAATGAGTTACTTTACAATAAAAGATGAATCAATCGCTGAATTTAAAGAGAAAAAGTCCATTTTTATTGGACATGGAAAAAGAGTTGAAAGCGAAGATGAGGCTAAGGAGTTTATCCAGACGGTTAAAAATAAACACAAACAAGCAAGACACAATGTTTATGCCTATATAATCGGCGAAAATAGAGGGATACAAAGGTATAGTGACGATGGAGAGCCTCAAGGTACGGGAGGAATTCCTATGCTAGAAGTTTTGAAAAAAAGTGATATTACAGATATAGCGGTGGTAGTTACCAGATATTTTGGAGGGATTCTTCTAGGCACTGGAGGCCTTGCAAGAGCATATTCGAAAGGTGCATCACTAGCTATTAAAGAGGCAGGGGTGGTGGAAAAGGTTGAAGGTATTTCAATAGAAATACTAATTGAATACGATTTACTAGGGAAGCTACAACATGCCTGTGCTAAAGAAAATTTTTATATAGAGAACGTAGAGTATACTGACAAAGTCAGGGTTAAAATACTTTGTCAGTTTAGTAATCTAGAAAAATTAAGGTCAGAAATAACCCAGGTTACCTCAGGAAAAGCTTTGTTTTATGAAGAAGATCCAAAAATGTACTTCAAATTAGAACATAGATTATATGATAGTGAAATTATAAACTCTATCCTTTAACAACATTTCAGCTCCGTAGGAGATGATTTAACACATGTAAGAAAAGTATATATACTTTTCTTTTTTTATTTGAAAAATGCTTTATTTCTATGATATAATGGGAATGTAATGTATTTAAAACCAATTGATAGAAATATTGGTATTACCAGGCAAAGATGGAATATTTAACATAAAAAATAGTTAGTTGGGGGGGATATCAAATGTCAGGACATTCAAAATGGCATAACATACAACAGAAGAAGGGTAAGATTGATGTTATAAGAGGTAAGGTATTCACAAAATTAGGTAAAGAAATAATAATGGCAGCTAAAAATGGTGGGTCTAATTTAGATATTAATGCTCATCTTAGAGATGTAGTTGCAAAAGCTAAATCTAATAATATGTCTCTAGAGACAATAACTAGAGCAATAAAAAAAGGTGCCGGAGAGCTTGAAGGCGTAAACTATGAAGAAATAGTTTATGAAGGCTATGGAGCAGAAGGCGTTGCTATAGTAGTTAAGACGCTAACGGACAAGAAAAATAGAAGTGTGGCAACTGTAAGGCATGCTTTTGATAGACATGGTGGAAACATGGGAGCGGCTGGATGCGTAAGCTGGATGTTTGCTAAAAAAGGACAAATCATCATAGAAAGAAATGAAACTATGGATGAAGATGAGATAATGATGGTAGCATTAGAAGCGGGTGCAGAAGATTTTAATGCAGAAGAGGAAATGTTTGAAATAATTACAGCTGCAGAAACTTTCGGAGCTGTAAGAGAAGTGTTAGAAACAGCGGGTTTTGAATTTGCTTCTGCAGAGGTTACAATGATACCAGATAACATGATACCTATTAGCCTAGAAGGCGCCGGTAAAGTGCAAAGGCTTATAGATGCGCTTGAAGATGATGATGACGTGCAAGATGTTTATCACAATGCAGAGTACCCTGAGGAATTTGAGGGATAGA
>DAVZGU010000395.1:0-2836 GCA_052274215.1 Clostridium sp.
GAATTGGTTGCTACGGATTGCGGCAAATACCTGCAATGATTATTTTAGAAGTAGCGGCGCTATAAAAAATAAAAGTAACATAGAGCTTAATACAAATATAATTGATAAAAATAGCAATGTTTATGAAATAATGAGTAGGAAAATTGAGAGGCAGAAGATAAAAAATGCAATTACGACACTTCCCGAATTTCAAAGAAATGCTATAATTTTAAAATATTATCATGATTTAAAGATTAAGGATATTGCATATATAACACAAAGTAATGAATCAACAGTAAAGTCGAGACTAAAGCAAGGCATAGGAAAACTTAAACAAGTATTTGAAAGGAGTGAAAAAAATGAAAAAAGTGCCAAAGAATCTTATCGCTAAATCTCAGGTCATACCAGATAATGATGACAAGGCAGTAGAAGAGTTGCTCACGTATATGCAAAATTATACAATAGAACTCCCAGGGGAAGAGGAAATAGATGCAACGATAGAAGTTCTGAGACAATATGTACCGATAAAAAATGAAAGATTTAAAAAGTTCTGCCATATTATAAGGATGGCAGCAGGAGAAATAACTTTTATAAGTAAGATTTACTGGGTTTTCTGCACCGCAATATTCATTATAGGGTATTTTATATCTATTAATCAGATTGATCCATACATTACCATTATGGCGTTAGCGCCTTTGCCTTCTATTTTAGGTATAGTTGAGGTATTCAAAGGTCGTGACAGTGGTGTGCTTGAAATTGAACTAAGCTGTAAAATATCAGCTATTGAGATAATGCTTTCGAGAATATTAGTTATAGGAATTTACAGTATATTTATGAATACAGCACTTTCCGTCGTTCTATACATGTTTAGGAGCAATATAGATCTATGGAAGCTATCAGTACTGTGGCTAACACCGCTTACATTGGTTTCCGGAGTATCACTTTGGATAGCAATGAAAATCAAAGGAGATTATGCGGTAGCTGCGATTGTATCAATTTGGTCAATGGTAATTTTATATATGTGCATCGATAAGAAATTTGTAAATACCATTATGCAACTTGATACTGTTGCATATATGGTTATATTATCAATCAGTACATTAATGTTAGTACTACAGCTTAAAGCTTTACACAGCAGATATAATAATATTTTTGAGAGGGGAAATCAAATTGAAATTAGTGCTTGAAAACATATCAAAACAGTACAAAGACAAATATGCGGTTAAAAATCTAAAGGTTGAACTAACCCCAGGAGTGTATGGACTTCTTGGTCCTAATGGTTCGGGGAAGACAACACTTATGAGAATAATGACGGATATTTTAAACCCAACAGGAGGAAGAGTTATTCTTAATGGTGAGGATATTAAGGTGATGGGAGATAGGTATCGGGATATTCTGGGTTATTTGCCACAAAATTTTGGTATATATAAAGATTTTACTGCCCATAGGTTTCTTATGTACATTTCAGCCTTGAAGGGACTTGATACACGTTCTGCGCAGAGAAAGGTTGACGAACTGCTTGAACTTGTTAATTTGAAGGCAGTTAGTAAAAAAAAGCTAGGAACTTTCTCAGGCGGAATGAAACAAAGAATAGGAATAGCACAGGCATTACTAAATGATCCTAAAATTCTTATATTGGATGAACCTACCACAGGACTTGATCCAAAGGAGCGGATAAGATTCAGAAATTTGATATCAGATATGTCAAAGGATAAAATTATAATATTTTCTACTCACATTGTTTCGGATATAGAATATATTTCAAAGGAAGTACTTCTACTTAAAGATGGAGAGCTTATTGAAAAAGATTCTATCGATAATATCCTAAGGAATATGGAAAACAAAGTATGGAGTGCTATAGTTGAGGAAAATATGCTAAATGAGCTTAACAAGAATTTTAAAGTAGGCAATATAATGAGAAAAGAAAAAGGCATTGAAGTAAGAATAATAAGCGATGAAAAACCTTTACCTAAAGCGAAAGTTGAAGTTCCAAGACTAGAGGATTTATACATGTATTATTTTGAGGAGGAACAAACTGATGAGCAAGCTATTTAATTTAATAAAGCATGAGCTTTATAAAATTTATTATAAGAAAAGTGTTTTAATTTCCTTGGCAGTGTTTGTAACAATTCTAATATTAAGTACAATATTGACAGGTGGTGGGAATAAAGCAATAGAGGCTAAAAATCTAGTCAAAGAATATTATAAAACTGGTGGTAGTGTAACAAAACTTAGTCAAATTACGCAAAAAGAAAAAGAGGGATTATCAATCTATACAAATATCTTTAACTTAGAGGAATATAAAACAAATAATGCTGAAAATGTTGCTGAATTGCAAGATAAGTTAAATGGAATGAAGGCCAGTGGCATCACTGGATATGAGTACAAATCAAAGGTTATGGAACTTAATATGTATAAAAAAGTAAATAAAGATGCAAAGCCTTATTACTTAGGTCTTTGGGGCGATATTAATCTTATAGGTACAAGTAGCATTATTGTTGGTTTATTACTACTTTTATGTTTGGGGCTTTCAGGAGTATTTTCAGAAGAATATTCGAGTGGTATGGATGCACTTATATTAAGCAGCAAGTATGGTAAAAAAACTATAATTACTGCAAAACTCATTGCTTCATGTATCTATTCTTCTTCTATTTCTTTAATATTTGGAATTATACCGATTATATCATCTGTTTTATGCTATGGAAATATAGACGGTTTTGATAGCCCAATGCAAGTTTTGGGAATGTATTCTTTTAGTCCATATAATCTAAATATATCTCAGGTATATTTATTGCAGTTCTTGATGATGTTTATAGGGATATTAGCCTTTGGGTTATTGATTTTAATGTTTTCCTCA
>DAVZGU010000396.1:0-2812 GCA_052274215.1 Clostridium sp.
AAGAGTCCCAAAGTAATTGAGGGGCTTGCTCAAATTAAAACTGGAATTTCTAAAATAATGAATGTAAATGGTGGAAAGATAGATTTCACATACATTAGAAATATTATTATTTTATTAATTGCATTATATTTAGTAAGTACAGCTTTTGCGTTTCTTCAACAATATATAATGGCTGGAGTTGCACAGAAAACTGTTTATAATTTGCGTAAAGAAGTTGAAAATAAGCTTTCCCGGTTACCACTTAAGTTCTTTGATTCAAGAACTCATGGTGAGATATTAAGTCGTGTAACAAATGATGTTGATAATATATCAACAACGCTTCAACAAAGTCTTACACAGCTTATTACGTCTATTGTTACAATAGTAGGTATTATCATTATGATGCTCACAATAAGCCCATTAATGACGCTGGTTGTTATTTTAACTTTGCCACTATATATTGTTGTGACAGCGTTTGTAGCAAAACGATCCCAAAAATATTTTGCAGCGCAGCAAAAGGAGATTGGAGAACTGAATGGTCATGTTGAAGAGATGTATACCGGCCACAAAATTGTTAAATCTTTTGGACATGAGAAGGATTCAATACAAGAGTTTAGAAATATTAATGATAGGTTATACAATGCAGGTTGGAAAGCTCAGTTTATATCTGGGGTAATAATGCCTATGATGAGATTTGTTAGTAATATAGGTTATGTAGTAGTTTGCGTTGTTGGTGGATATTTGGCAACACAAGGGAAAATTACTATTGGTAATATTCAAGCCTTTATTCAATATTCTAGTCAGTTTACTCAGCCAATAGTTCAGACTGCAAATATTGCTAATATAATTCAATCAACAGTAGCTTCAGCTGAACGTATTTTTGAATTACTTGATGAAGTCGAAGAGCTTGCAGAAACTGAGAATTCTAAGGTAATTGAGATTCCTAAGGGAGAAGTTAAGTTTGAAAATGTTGACTTTAGCTATAAATCAGAAGAACCTCTTATTAAGAACATGAACATTGATGTAAAACGAGGTCATACAATTGCAATTGTTGGACCAACAGGTGCTGGTAAAACTACACTTGTTAACTTGCTTATGAGGTTCTATGAGATAGATGCAGGTAAGATTTCAATTGATGGAGTTGATATAAGAGATATAAAACGTGGAGAACTAAGAAGTATGTTTGGTATGGTACTCCAAGATACTTGGCTCTTTAATGGTACTATAATGGAAAATATTGCTTATGGCAGAGAAGGAGCAACAGATGAAGAAGCTATGCAGGCAGCAATAGCTGCTCATGCGCATCACTTTATTAAGACCCTTCCTGATGGATATAATACAATATTAAATGAAGAAGCTTCAAATATATCACAGGGTCAAAAACAACTTCTTACTATAGCTAGGGCAATACTTGCAAATCCAACTATTATGATACTTGATGAAGCTACAAGTAGCGTTGACTCAAGAACAGAAGTTTATATACAAAGGGCTATGACAGAGCTTATGCAAAATAGAACAAGTTTTGTAATTGCACATAGACTTTCTACAATTAAAGACGCAGAGCTAATATTAGTTATGAATAAAGGAAGCATTATTGAGATGGGGAGTCATAACGAACTTCTTTCTCAGAATGGATTTTATGCAGATCTTTATAATAGTCAGTTTAGTGGAGCAAACTTAGATAATGAAGTGGTATAAATAAAGGAATAATGATAAGTGAAATTTTTAGATACCCTATAGAGTAGACAAGTAAAAAAAAGTCTGCTCCATAGGGTATCTTTATGCATAATTATGTTTGGGATATTACTTGTAAAGGTATAGGCATCATTTTCACCTCAAGAAATACCAGCAGTAAATGCCAAATACATTAATGTTTTAGATTATTAAAACAAACATTCAAAAAGTAGTAAGAGTGACGCTTACTAGTATTGTTTTTTTATGAAAATTTATCATGTCACGATATTTTAATATTGCAAATATAATGTAGTGAGGTGGTAATTTAATGAATCAAAAAAATTGTAAAGATAGATACGAAACACTTTCGAAAACTGTTGATATTCCTATAGAGCTGTACGAATCTATGCGTGGACAATATTTTATTGGGTATGCTGATGATTTAGTATTTGGAAAAGGTACAAGTGCCTGGGCAAGATTATACAATCCAATTAATTCAGGTGTTATTTTACATGTGAATGTTTGGACTGTAACTGATGTTGCAGAGTCAGCTTTCCGTGCACAGTTTTGGTTTAACGCAACTCCTCCTGAGTCAGATGTTAAGTATGCACTTGTAACGCCTACAAATTTAAGTGTCAAACCACAACCTAGAGCAAAGGTGAAATTAGAATACGCATCTAATGTTATAGGTGAGCCAACTGGTGGAATCAAAGCTTTTGTAAGACGTGCCCAGCCTGAAACAACATTGGTGGAAAGTGAAAATGGTAAAATAATTATTGGCGAAGGTGGTAATTTCTTAATATTTCTATCAAATCCAGAAACACCAGAAGTTTTAACAGAAGGTAGGATAGCTTTTGGTTGGTGGGAAGAAAGCATAAGTAACAAATGTAATGATTAACACTTTTCTAAGCTACAAATGCGTACTTTGTAAATCATACAAATAAAAAAAGACCATTAAATAGTATAACTATTTAATGGTCTTTTTTTAATTATAAAACTGAAATGTTTTCTGCTTGTGGTCCTTTAGGTCCTTTAACGATGTCAAAAGAAACTCTTTGACCTTCATCAAGTGATTTGTAACCATCTGAATTTATTTGAGAAAAATGTGCGAAAACATCTACTCCGTCTTCTCCTGTAATAAAACCAAATCCTTTTTCTC
>DAVZGU010000397.1:0-2802 GCA_052274215.1 Clostridium sp.
TCCACTTGTCGAATATGCTCGAACTTTTTTTCTAAAAGATATTAAATTTTACTTGATAATTGTTATCCGTTGATGTATAGTAGTAATTGTAGCAAAGGCAAATACATATTTTTTATTTATTTAGTAAATTATATAACTTATATACGAGGGGATACAATTTATAATTGTTATCTTACTCAAAAGAATACGAGGGGGAAATTAATATGAAGAAATTTGTTTGTACAGTATGTGGATATATTCACGAGGGAGACTCCGCACCTAGCGTTTGTCCAGTTTGTGGTGCAAAAATCGATAAATTTATAGAAAAAAATGAAAATGATATGTCATGGGCAGATGAGCATGTAATTGGAGTTGCTAAAGGCGTAGATGCAGAAATTATAGAAGGATTAAGAGCTAACTTTGTTGGAGAATGTACTGAAGTTGGTATGTATTTAGCAATGAGCCGTCAAGCTGATAGAGAAGGCTTCCCAGAAGTTGCAGAAGCTTATAAGAGAATAGCTTTTGAAGAAGCTGAGCATGCTTCAAAATTTGCTGAAATGCTTGGAGAAGTAGTAACAGCAGATACTAAGAAAAACCTTGAAATGAGAGTTGATGCTGAACACGGAGCTTGTCAAGGTAAAAAAGATTTAGCTACTTTAGCTAAAAAACTTAACTATGATGCAATCCATGATACAGTACATGAAATGTGCAAAGATGAAGCACGTCACGGCTGCGCATTTAAGGGATTACTTAATAGATATTTTCAATAAAATTTAATTAAGTAAAAAAAAGCAACTTACAGATAATTTTCTGTAAGTTGCTTTTTAAGTTTTTACATATAATTTATAATAATTAACTATTTAGTTCCGAATAATCTATCTCCAGCATCACCAAGACCCGGTACAATATATCCTTTTTCATTTAATTTTTCATCAATTGAAGCTACATATATATCTATATCTGGGTGTGCTTCCGTAATAGCCTTAATTCCCTCTGGTGCAGCTATAAGACACATAATTCTTATATTTTTTGCTCCTCTTTTCTTAAGAGCTGAAATTGCATCTATTGCAGAACCTCCTGTAGCAATCATAGGGTCTGTAACAATTACATCTCTTTCGCTAATGTCTTGAGGCAATTTACAGAAGTACTCAACTGGTTGCAATGTTTCCTCGTCCCTATACATTCCTATATGTCCAACCTTAGCTGCTGGTATAAGATTTAGCATACCATCAACCATTCCTAGACCTGCTCTGAGTATTGGTACTATAGCCATTTTCTTTCCAGCTAGAACCTTACATTTAGTAATACAAATAGGAGTTTCAATTTCTACTTCTTCTAATTGTATATCACGTGTAACTTCATAAGCCATAAGCATTGCAACCTCTGAAACTAACTCTCTAAAATACTTTGAACCTGTGTTTTTGTCTCTTATGTACGCCAATTTGTGTTGTATAAGCGGATGCGTGATTTGCGTTACTTTACTCATATATAATTCCTCCTATTTTTTTAATGTTTATTTAGAATATTTTTTCTCAATTTCAGTTATTTTATCAATTCTTTTTTGATGTCTATCCCCTTGAAATTCTGCATTAATAAAAGCATCTACGATATCTAGCGCTAACCCAGTGCCAACAACTCTCCCGCCAAGAGCTAGTATGTTAGCATTATTATGCTCACGCGTTGCGTGAGCGCTAAAAGTGTCGCTGCATAGTGCAGCTCTTATCCCAGGTACTTTATTGGCAGCAATACTTATTCCAATCCCTGTGCCACATATTAGTATACCTAGTTCAAAATTTTTAACTGCTATTTCCTGGGCAACTTTTAGTGCATAATCTGGATAATCACAAGACTCCTCAGTATAAGTACCAAAGTCCGCTATCTGGATGTTTTTACTCTCCAGATGCTTAATAATCTCTTTTTTCAAACTTAAACCACCATGGTCGCTACCTAATGCTATTTTCATTATGAAACACCTCCAAGAAATATTTTATTATCTAAGGATATTATATTACAAAAAAAGAAGATATCGGCATTTAAATAAACTATTTAAATACTACTATCTTCTTTATCTTATCCAATAATAAGAATACATTATTCTTTAATACACTAAATTTTTTCAAATAAACTAAGGTATCTTTAACATATGGGTCCATAATATTTATAGTACATATTTTACTATAAATAGCTTCTAGCATATAGCTTCTTCGCATTTTTTCATTACAAACATACAATATACCCATAGTCATCCTCCTCATATTCATCTGGAATAGATATCAACCATAAATTGTTATCTACTATACTTCAATCATATCAAAGCCTGCGGATTTCTTAAGCCTATTCATTATAGCAATGCCTATACCCTTTTCCTCAAATGCTTCTGATAATATTAAATCTACATCTGTAGCATCAAAACTTCTTAAAACTTCAAAAAGATTTCTACCCACACTATCTAAGTGCTTCCTGCTACCTAAAGAAATAACAGTGCCGTAAGGATATTTATCTTTAGTTTCATCTGTTGCTATAATTCCTATTTTTTTATTACCCATATTAGTCTGCACTATTTCATTGATTTTTGCAACAGTTTTTTCTAAATCTCCACATATAATTTTAACTGGAGATTTCGGTGCATAATGCCTATACTTCATACCAGGTGCTTTAGGCTTAAAATCATTCTTCGGTTTAGACATTACATTTTTATCAATATATATTTTATCATCTATTTCTCTTAACATTTCAATGGTTATAGCTCCAGGCCTAAGTATACATAAAGGAGTACAAGTACAATCAACTATTGTTGACTCAAGACCTACTTCACTCTTATCT
>DAVZGU010000398.1:0-2802 GCA_052274215.1 Clostridium sp.
TATCTATACATATCAATTTATAATCCATATTTTCCATTCTCCTTCTTAAGTTTTTATTAAAAGAAAACATAACGTTAATTAAACGTTATGTTCTCTTCTTAGTGCCAACTTTTATAACTCCATTAATAACGTGGAATGTATCATTATTTATAATCTTTGTACCAATTAGCTTACCATTTTCATAAGTTTTTCTAGACACTTTGACTTTAAACCCTGCGTAACCAGTTTTAACAATTTCCTTTTCACCCTCGTACTTAGTTGGATCTTGTATTGTTTCGGTTTTTGGCTGAGTAACTTCCAATATTTCACTTTCAATTTCATAAGTTCTTTTAGTTAATGTAGAATTAGAATAAATATTAAACGAAAGGTTTCTGTTTGATATAACACCTTCAATATATATTGGGTACTTAAATGTATTTTTAAACTTATAATCTAGATTGCCATAATCAACTGTAGCATCTTGTCCTTTTGGGATATAACCAGAAGAAATTGTATGATGAATTCTTTCTACAGAAAGAATTTCAGTTGTAAGCATTGCATTATACAGAGTAGATGAAACCTGGCATATTCCGCCACCTAACCCTTGTTCTAATTTATCTCCAATAATTACCCCTGCGGTTTGATATCCTCTTGCTGCAGTTCTCTCTCCTACAACCCCATTAAAGCTAAAGACATCTCCTGGCATAAGTAGTGTCCCATTTATACTTTCAGTAGATAAATCTATGTTTGTAGCTCTGCCTTCTTGTGAGCTTGCAAAGTTCGTACTATAGCTTGAAATTTTTGTATTTATTGCATTTAAGGAAGTCGTTGTAACTTTAGGACTTAATTTCTTTACTGGAGCCGTGATACTTATATCATCCCCTGAAAGAACACCATTTATTTTGCTTTTAATGTCTTTTTTCAATTTTTCTGCTTCTAACTGCTTTCCATAAGCGTCACTCGTAACATTAAAGTTCCCACTACTAACCATAGTTATAGTTGCATTCACCGGATCCTTATTTATATCTTTTGTCATTTCCTCTAATATTTTATCAACAGCCTTATCATTATATTCAAAGGTCAGCTTTATTTGCTTATCAGCAGGCTTTTTAATAGCTTTATATTTTTGTAACATATTCATGTCACTTCCATAGCTCATCGCCTGATTTATAGCTTCATCAATATTATATTTTGCGTCTAGCATTGAATAGTTCAAGGTATATTTTTTATCTTCATTTACTATTGTAATTTTTTTCTTAATCACCTTATTTGAGTACTTTTCCTTCATTATTATTTTGGCTTGTTCCTCAGTTTTACCTGTTAAATCCTCATTTTCTATTTTGACTTTAGGTAAAATTAAAGAATCCCATTGTTTTACTTTAAAATAAGAGTAGCTAGTAAATATAATTGCACCTAACAAAACTAAAACTCCTAGTACTATAATTGCTTTTTTCTTCATATGTAATCTCCTTTTCTACTCAAGCATATTATACTACAAAGGAGCTAATATTCCTATATACTTTCCCCCTATTCATTCTTGCTTATTTGTTAACTTAAGCTTAATATTTTAGTTCTAATTAAGTACCTTTTATGGTAAAATTAAACTTATACTAATTCCATTTTAAGGAGTGATAATATGAATTATAATGAAGATAAAATTAAATACTATTTAAAGAACATTTTATCAATATCCAGTCCTTCAGGTTATACACAAAAAATTATGGACTATGTAAATGATGAGCTTGACATTCTAAACGTACCACATTTCATTACTAATAAAGGTGCAGTTGTAGTCACCTTAAAAGGCAAAAATAACGATTACCAAAGAACACTTTCTGCTCATGTGGATACACTCGGTGCAATGGTTAAAAAAATTAATCCTAGCGGGTCTTTAGGCTTAGATCCTATAGGTGGATACATGATGAATTCAATTGAAGGTGAAAACTGCACCATAGAAACTATTGATGGTAAAACCTTCACAGGAACTATCCATTGCACAAAACCTTCAGTGCATATTAGTGGTAATGATGCTCGCGAGCTTAAAAGAACCCCTGAAAATATGGAAGTAATTCTTGATGAAAAAATTTCTTCAAAAAAAGAAGTGGAGGAATTAGGATTAAGCGTTGGTGATTTCATTTGCTTCGATGCGAGAACACTCTTTACCGAAAAAGGTTTTATAAAATCTAGGCACCTAGATGATAAAGCTTCAGTTGCAATTCTGCTTTATGCCATAAAACACATAGTAGAAAATAACATTGAACTTCCATATACAACTAATATATTTATTAGCAATTATGAAGAAGTTGGACATGGAGCTTCTGCATCGATTCCAGAAAAAACGAAAGAATTTGTATCTGTAGATATGGGTTGCCCTGGCCTTGATCAAAATTCATCTGAGTATAGTGTTTGTATCTGCGCTAAAGACTCAACAGGCCCTTATGATTTAGATTTAAGAAAAAAATTAACAGAAATATGTAAAAAAGAAAACATAGATTATAAAATAGATATTTATCCTCACTATGGTTCTGATGCTTCTGCTGCTCTAAGAGCTGGATGGGACATTAAAACAGCTTTAATTGGTGCTGGAATTCTCGCTTCACATGGATATGAAAGGACTCATATGGATTCCGTATTATGTACTCTAGATTTAATAATTAAATACTGCATGCAAGAATAAGGCAATCTATGAAATTTCTCCTGCGTGACGTGAAATAAGAGTTTGAAACGTGAAAGTTGATAAAAAAATTCTATTGTTTTGCAAATATAAAATTCTCTAACACTCACATTCGGCTTACAGCCGGTTCGCTAGCCTTCCTTACATTC
>DAVZGU010000399.1:0-2800 GCA_052274215.1 Clostridium sp.
CAATGATAGAATTATATGAAGCTTATGCAGATTATAATGATATGATGGAAATTACGGAAAATATGATAGCTTATGTGTGTGAAAAGGTTCATGGAACTACAAAGGTTAATTATCAAGGGACTGAAATAGACTTTACACCACCATGGAGAAGAATTACTATGGTAGACGCAGTAAAAGAGTATTCTGGTGTGGACTTTATGCAAATAACTACTGATGAAGAAGCTAGGGCGATAGCTAAAGAAAAACATTTACAGTTTAAAAAAGATATAGAAAATTGTTCAAAAGCAGATATATTAAATGAAATGTTTGAAGAATATGTAGAAGAACATTTAATAGAGCCAACATTCTTATGTGATTACCCTGTAGAGATATCACCACTTACTAAGAAGAAGAGAGGGAATGAGGAATTTACAGAGAGATTTGAAGGGTTTGTATTTGGAAGAGAAGTTTGTAATGCATACTCAGAGTTAAATGATCCAGTAGTTCAAAGAGAGCGATTTATGCAACAAGCGAAAGAAAGAGAACTAGGCGATGATGAGGCTTATTTAATAGATGAAGAATTTATGAGCGCATTAGAAACAGGAATGCCACCAACAGGAGGACTGGGTATAGGAATTGATAGAATGGTAATGTTCTTAACGGACTCTTATTCAATAAGAGATGTTATCCTATTCCCTACAATGAAACCAATTCAGTAATTTAAAAAAATGAAGGATATTTTAGTTAATCTAAAATATCCTTTTTATTTTTTAAGCGTAATCATCAGTACTTAAGATCATGAAATTTTAATAAAAAAGAAAAAACTATTGAATTTTTAATTGTGTATGTTATAATGGTGTTGTAAACAATAATAATCCGCGATAGCTCAACGGTGGAGCGCTCGGCTGTTAACCGATAGGTTGAAGGTTCAAATCCTTTTCGCGGAGCCATTTTTTATTTTTGGAACTCAATATTATAAGAAATCTAATGTATAATAGAATAATTCACTGTGATAAAGAAAAGTAGTAGTAGTACTTTATAAGAGAGGTTGTGGCTGGTGTAAACAATCAAAGTATTATTGTGAAAGGAACTTTTGAGTGTATAGAATTTAAAGTAGGGCATGTGCCAATAAGGGTGGAACCGCGGAAGTAATTTTCGTCCCTTAGGGTATAGTCTTTTTTTTATACGTAAAATAATAGAGCATGTCTTTATGCGGGTGTGATGAATTGAATTGGTTATATTTAGGAAAAATAGGAAAGAATACAAGATATAATATTAATATATTTGTAACGATCATTTAGAAGTATATAAAACAAGATATCATTAGATTATAAAAAAATAGGAGGGATTAATATGGCATTTGAAAAAAGTATGGATAAAATAGTTGCGTTATGCAAAAACAGAGGGTTCGTATTCCCGGGATCTGATATATACGGAGGGCTCGCTAATTCGTGGGATTATGGTCCTCTGGGAGTAGAATTTAAAAACAATGTTAAAAAAGCTTGGTGGAAAAAATTTGTTCAAGAAAGTCCATATAATGTAGGCGTAGATTGCGCTATACTTATGAACCCAGAAGTATGGGTTGCGACGGGTCACGTTGGAGGATTTTCAGATCCACTAATGGATTGCAAAGATTGCAAAGCTAGATTTAGAGCGGATAAGTTAGTGGAAGACCATATGACAAATCAGGGAGTAGAAGTAGCTACTGCTGATGGATGGTCAAATGAAGAATTAAAAGAATATATAGCAAAAAATGAAATAGTATGTCCTAAATGTGGAAAGAAAGACTTTACTGATATTAGAAAATTTAATTTAATGTTTAAGACTTCCCAGGGAATAACTGAAGATGGAAAATCAGAAATATATTTAAGACCAGAAACGGCTCAGGGTATTTTCGTAAACTTTAAAAATGTTCAAAGAGCTTCAAGAAAGAAAGTTCCATTTGGAATAGGCCAAGTAGGAAAGGCTTTCAGAAATGAAATAACGCCAGGGAATTTTATTTTTAGAACTAGAGAATTTGAGCAAATGGAATTGGAATTTTTCTGTAAACCAGGTACAGATTTAGAATGGTTTGCATATTGGAAAGAGTATTGTGCTAATTTCTTATATAATTTGGGAATGGAAAAGAATAATTTAAGATTTAGAGACCATGGAGAAGAGGAATTATCTTTCTATAGTAATGCTACTTGTGACATAGAATTCTTGTTCCCTTTTGGATGGGGAGAATTATGGGGCGTTGCTGATAGAACTGATTATGACTTAAAGAAACATATGGAACATTCAGGAAATGATTTAAGTTATCTAGATCCTATTACTAATGAAAAATATGTACCATATTGTATAGAACCTTCTTTGGGTGCAGATAGAGTTGTTCTTGCATTCTTAGTTAATGCATATGATGAAGAAGAACTTGAAGGCGGAGACGTAAGAACAGTGCTTCATTTACATCCAGCACTTGCACCATTTAAGGCGGCTATTCTACCTTTAAGTAAAAAATTATCAGAGAAATCGCTCGAAGTTTTTACTATGCTAGCTAAAAAATTTAACGTGGACTACGATGAAACCGGAAGTATAGGAAAAAGGTATAGAAGAGAAGACGAAATAGGAACTCCATACTGTATAACTGTAGATTTTGATACGTTAGAAGATAACACTGTAACAATTAGAGATAGAGATACAATGGGTCAAATAAGAGTAAGTATAGATGATTTAGAAAAGTTTATAGAAGAAAAACTACAATTTTAAATTGAAATAGTTAGTTTGGTTTAGAGAATGGCGTATAGTATATAATGAGGCTTGAGTAGGCTGTGGTTATACTATA
>DAVZGU010000400.1:0-2790 GCA_052274215.1 Clostridium sp.
AAACTCCGTAACAAAATAATTTTTCATTCATAATATATGGTGAAAACTATTTTTTATGGAGGATATACATGTACATGTGTCCCTATTTTTATAATATGATGAAATTAAATAAATATATGCAGCTGAACAATGAAATGATGCTTGCTAATATGATGCGATCCATAGAACGAGATTCTGATGTATCCTTAAATGAAAACAATGCAAATCTTGTTTTAGATTCACAAAATTACTATGACATTCCAAAACATTTTCGTAAGTCCACTGATATATTAAATACGCAAGGCAATAAAGACTTAAATCTTAGCGGATTAAACACATTAAACATTTCGGGTAGTCAGCAATTTTCTGAGTATAATCTACCTCTTATAATAGATAGTATAGGAAAATCATTACCTATAACGGTTATTGATTTAAGACAAGAATCCCATGGATTTATTAATGGAGCTCCTGTTAGCTGGGCTAATGCAAAAAATGATGCTAATATAGGTTTAACAAAGGATCAAGTATTGCTTGATGAATATACTAAACTAAATAGTATTAAATTAAATGTGCCTATTACTTTTTATAATCATAAAAATATAACTGTAGTTCCGAAGAAAGTTGAAGATGAAGATCATCTTGTTAATTCTAAATCACTATCATATAAACGTATCCCTGTTACTGATGGTAAGGTGCCATTGGATAATATGGTCGATTACTTTGTAGAGCTAGTAAAATCACAACCTAAAAATACCTGGGTTCATTTCCACTGTAAACAAGGTATAGGAAGGACTACTACTTTCATGATTATGTATGATATGATGAAAAACTCCCAGAAGGTTACGGCCGATGATATTATAAAAAGACAATTACTGTTAGCAAATTTTGATGAGAGTCATATTAAATCTTTTAATAATAATGAAAGAATTAATTTTTTGCATGAATTTTATAAGTACTGTAAGGAAAACATCAATGACTAATATTAAATGGAGTGAATTTAAAAAGGCTCTAAATGCTAACAATTATATAAAGAATCCTACAACTCCAACTTATTTATATGTTATTTCTCAAGATGCAATGACACCTTGTGAGCAAACAATGATAGCTACCCTTCAGGGGCTTATTAGTAGCCAGTCATCGTCTCAAATATATACACTTAATTCCTTACAACCAGATTATGAAATATGGCTAGATGATTTAAAAAATAGTTATGGAGTTTTATGCGAAAATATCTCAGATCCGTGGCACTTATTAGATGTATTTAAAGATTATATTGATGGATATGTGCTTTATAATAATAAATCGCTAAAGGATCCTTCAGTAAATAATGCTTGTTCACTTGCCTCACTAAATAATTGCATTGCAGTTGATGAATCTATGCAAAATAAGGCACGAATCTATGGAATCACAAATATTAAAGGTGACTGCAGAAACACAGATGAAAACTGGGCATACGATAATTTATGGAATTCTGGGCTTAATCATTCCATAGTAATTGAGTTATCGCCGGACAAATCTTCTGCTTTAAGAGACTATGCCATAATGACAAAATCTCTAATATTTTATGAGGATAAAACAAATGATACAACTCTTAGAAGTAAAATATTTTCATCCATGGAAAAGGACTCCACATGCCTCGGGTGGGGACCAGATGAATTTATTAATGTCAGTATAGCTTCAAAATATGGTATTAGCATGGTTGCTGCAGATTGGTCTTATAATTTAACTGTATTAAGTTCATTTCCCTCATTACCTATGATTCAAAAAACGTTAATGAACATTCCGAATAAAGAAAATGTTCATACTGTAACATTTATTATGTCTGATGGAGATAATCAACAGTGGAACCTTGGAACTAATTATGGTTCTCACAAATGGTATGGTTCTCCTTATAAAGGTAAATTCAATTTGGGTTGGTCATTAAGCCCATCTTTATATTACCTTGCACCTACTGTATTTAACTTATATTATGAAAGTGCAGCTCATGGCTCTACTAATGATTATTTTATAGTACCACCATCTGGAAATGGCTATATGTACCCAAGTAAATTTGATAAGAATGCTCTGGGAATATATATTAATAGATTAAATGATTATATGAAGAAAGCAGATCAGAAATATATAGCAATTATCGACGACTCTTCTTTTTATAACAATAAGCTTTGGGATAGATTCACTATTAAGTCTAATATAAACGGGTTATTTTATCTTGATTATCATAAACACGATAACTATAACGGGGAAATTGTTTGGTCTAATGGTAAACCTATAGCGTCCTGTAGAGATCTGCTTTGGGATAATATTGAAAGTGAAGATGAGCTGGTGAAAAATATTAATAATAGAGTTGATTCTGGGCAAGTAGATATTTATAATTCGAATAGCTACACCTTTGTTTATGTTCATGCTTGGAGCAAAAGCCTTAGTAATATTGAAAGGGTTGTGAATAAGCTAAAGGAAAACCCTAAAGTGGCAATAGTAACCCCTGAAACATTTATGGATTTAATAAATAAGAATGTTAAATCATCTCCTTCTGAAATATTAACGACTTCAGAAGGAGATTTATACTCCCACTTATAGAAGTAGGAAACTTTCCTTCTGAAATGTCATTAAAAGCTGATAACCGGTATTATAGCTTGCTTCCTCTTTTTGAACGATAAGTTTTTATGAACACTATCCCTGTTCTTCTCACGTCCTAATTTATTCATTATCTTATTTAGTTAATATTACTTATAAATTATCATTATAATCACAAACAAAACCATTCAATATAATAAAAGTTATATTGAATGGTTTTGTTTTTACTTGTTTTCA
>DAVZGU010000401.1:0-2780 GCA_052274215.1 Clostridium sp.
TTTAGTTCTCTTAACTCCTCATCTAATTTTTTTATTTCCTGGGAATTATTACTGATATCACCTGATCTATTGTCTATCTGAGTTTTAATCTCTATATTTCTATTTATAATTAGTTTACTATTTGAGTAATTTATAAACAAATATAGGGCTGATCCTATTGCCCCAATTATTATTATTGAACACCCAAGCAATTTATCTATAAAAAATAATACCAAACCTAAAATCATAAAAGATATTGTAAGATAAAAATATTTTTTCATATAAGTTGCAGAATCGCAGGTTACTATTTGTTTTTCTAAGATCTCTCTTTGAACTTTGAGGTCTCCAATTCTTTTATCACAAACTGCTCTATCGTATTCTGCCTTTTTAAATTTTTCAATATTCTGTATTAAAATGCATTGTTGCACCTCATCACAATTAATCTCTGAAACATCTTTAAAACTAGACCAGTTATCATTTGATTTTTTAATTTTATTCATTAGTAACTGTGTTTTCTCATAATACTCATTTTTTACACTTAGTAGGTTCTTGTTCATTTCCTTAATCCCTGATATTCCATTATAAAAATCACTAATTAAATCCTTGCTACCTAAAAGTAATTCCTTCATAGGTTTCTCTGTGTTTATTTCTCTTTGAAATTCATTGTTGTACTGTTCTAACGCTTTAATATATTGGGTTTTTAAAGTCTTTGCTTTTTCTATATTATATTCCTTTATATCGCTGTGACTAAAAAAATATGTTTGAAGCTCACCCTCAAGATTTTTTCTGTCTTGGTTAAGCTCGTAATTGTGCCTTAAAATGTCTAATTTAATTATATTATTATTGCTAATCTCAAGCTGCTTCTCCTTTGAAATTATGGCAACTTCAAGACGGGACAAGCTATTTTTCTTTTCAGCAAAAGTATCTAACATGGATATGGATTTTTTCCTTCCCTCTACGCCTTTTTTAATATTCTCCGTGAAAGGCTTAAACATTTTAGTTGATGGATTTCCACGAGTTCCACCGATTGCATTAGCTTTTTCCCTTAACTCTTTAGCAACTCCAGGGATTTTTACAATATGCTTAAAGCCTGCACCCAGTAGCATAGACTGTAAGTTACTATCTTCCTTGCCAGAGCTTTTATTGAGTTCATCAAGACTTATGGTAAAGAGTTCTCTGTAGGCTGCTTTATCTATATTATATAACCCTTTATTAGCTTTATTATCTGTAGCATTATTATAAACTATCTCCGGATTACTAAATCCTTTTAAAAGTACATTTACGCCATTTCCATCATCTAATAATAAATCACATCGTACATCGTATTGGAATTTAGCTGGGGGTATATTGCTATTCTTTGAAAACCCAAAGGGGATATTTCTAAGCACCTGCATTAAGCTAGTTTTACCAGATCTATTTGCTCCACCAACAACTATTATGCCGCTACCCAATCCTTCCAGTTTTTCACCTTGAAACACTCCAAAATCTCTAATATCTAGCTGCGTTATTTTCAAATTCTCACCCCACCTACATTATTTCTAAAGCTTCTGCCAATTTTTCAATAAGTAATTCTCTAGCTTGTGATATAATATCCTGCATAATTTCTTCATCAAAATCAAATTTATCTTCATCTATATTTTCTGTATAAATTTGTTTTTTCCAAATGGATCCCCAATTTTTTGCAAGTTGGTTTTTATGCTCCGCGTCCTCAGTATACAAACTAATTACTTCATCTAAATCCTTGAAAATAGAGTTTTGCATTTTTAGACTTTCAAAATCCTGCATAAGTGGTTTGGTTCTAAATATTATGGAATCTATCCACAGAAAATATTTTTGGGCGACCAGTTCTTCATTTATATCCTCTATAAACTGTTTATAATCATCTTCCGTCATGCTATTTATATCACCGTGCATATCTGTTCTTCCTTTTATTATAAGGTTCACAATATAGCCTTTAAATTCATCCAATAGATCTTCGTTTAAAGGCGTACTTTCCTTAGAATATGTATCTCCCTTGAAAGGAACAATCTCGCTATAAATTTCAGGAAGACTATATGTTAAACTACTTATCTTATCGTAAATTACTCGAAGTAAATCACTATAATTTTTTATTTTATTCTCATCACTTATTATTACTTCTACCCTTTTATACATAACTGTTGCTATAGGTATGAATTCCATATGGACAATTTCTTTCTTGCATGCTGTAACTAAGAAAACTCCACCTACTCCCTGTTCTCCCATATCACGACCTTGAGGAATCCCTGGGAAAGCTATAATAGGTTTCATAGTGCTTAAAATACTTAGTTTATGAATATGACCTAGAGCCCAATAATCTATATTAGGTACCAGCTTAAGTTCCTCCAAAGTGCAAGGAACATAATTTTTATTATCCCCTTCTAACGCCGTATGTAGCATTGCAATATTAAAAACATCATTATCCAATAAATAGTTTTCATATATTTTTTCTCTTTCGGATCGATGCTTATAAGATTTCCCAATAATTTTTGCTATAACTTTCCCTTCTTTGTATACCTCAAAACTCTCTGCTTTATCAGAACTTAATATATGAACATTTTGGGGCATAGCAAACAATTCCTGTGCATCATTTATAGCATCGTGATTACCGTAAATAGCATATACACTTATATCTTTTTCGTTTAGTCTTTCGCATTGATTAATAAAAAACCTATTTCCTCTTACTGATCTTAAATAGCTATCATAAACGTCTCCACAAAGTAATATAAAATCTACCTTGTATGAAATAGCTTTGTTACATATCCTTTCAAAGGCATCATAGA
>DAVZGU010000402.1:0-2777 GCA_052274215.1 Clostridium sp.
TGATGGATGAAGCAAAAAACAAAAACATAGAAATAAACGTTAATAAAGTATCAAAGGCATTAAATATACCCGTGGTCGCGACTATTGCGACTAAGAACGAGGGTATAAAAGAACTTATACGCGAAGCAATAAAAATAGGTGATTCATTAGATCGCGATGCATTTAAGATTGATTATGGTAGTGACATAGAAAAAGAAATTAAGTCACTTACAGAAACTTTTTTAGAAACTTCAGCTACTTTGGAATACCCAGTACAATGGACATCACTTAAGCTTTTAGAAGGCGATGAATATATAAAGAAATATGTAAATGAGAAAGAGAATTTTGAAAAGATAAATGCTACATTAGAAAAAAGTGTAGAAAAATTAACTGGAAAAATAGGTTACGAACCAGATGCTTTTATAATAGATAAAAGATACGAATTTATAAGTAAAATAGTACAAAACAGTGTTAAAAAAGAAGTATCAAATGTAGAAAGTACTTCTGATAAAATAGACAAATGGACTACTCACAGGTGGTTTGGAATACCAATATTTGCATTAGTAATGTTTCTTATGTATCAGCTATCAATGACCTTTGGGAATGAATTTCTAGGAGGACTAGTAGATAGTGGATTTAGTGCTCTAGGAGATTTTGTAGGTGGCATTTTAGCTAGTATGGGAACACCTGCACTGCTACAATCATTTATAACTGATGGAATAATAGGGGGACTTGGGGCAGTATTTGTATTTACGCCTATGATTTTCACTATGTATTTCCTTATAGCTATTCTTGAAGATAGTGGATATATGGCAAGAGCGGCTTATATAATGGATAAGTTTATGAATTCAATAGGGCTTCATGGTAAAACAGCGGTATCTCTTATAATTTCTAGTGGTTGTAATGTGGCAGGGATAATGTCCACAAGAACATTAGATAGTAGAAAAGATAGAATGGTGGCTATACTTATAAATCCATTTGTATCTTGTAGTGCAAGACTTCCAGTTTATGCATTGTTTGCTGGTGCTTTCTTTGCAGGTAGAAAAATTTGGATTTTTGATGCAGGTGGAATTATTGTATTCGGTCTTTACCTTCTAGGTATTGCAGTTGCAATATTAATGGGTAAATTTTTAAGCGCGAAAGTATTTAAAGGAGAAGAATCTTATTTTGTAATGGAACTTCCACCTTATCGTATACCTACAGCTAAAAGTGTATTTATTCATATGTGGGAAAAATCATCTCATTTTCTAAAAAAGATGAGTACAATTATATTAGGACTAGTTATAATTGTTTGGGTACTCTCAAACTTACCAATGGGAGTTGAGCCAGGAACTAGAGAGAGTTTAATTGGATCAGTAGGTGCGGTTATTGCACCAATATTTAAACTGGCAGGTTTTGGAACTTGGCAGGCTGGAGTGGCACTTATAACAGGTCTTGCTGCTAAAGAAGCAGTAGTTAGTACTTTGGGAATAGTTTATGCAGCATCAAATGATGCATCACTAACTGCGGCCATTCAACAGGCATTTACACCTCTTACATCTCTAGCGTTTATGGTAATGACATTACTATATTGTCCTTGCGCAGCTACAATAGCTGCAATAAGAAGAGAAACAAACTCTAAAAAGTGGGCAATTATAGCAGTAATATATACTTGCGTCATTGGTTGGATAGGAGCAGTTTTAGTATACCAAATAGGAGGTCTCTTAGGATTTAAGTAGTATTTTGAATAAAAAGAGCGGAGATTAACCTTTGCATGAGAATGAATATTAATATCGGAATATAAAAGAAAATTTAAAATAGAAGGGAGGGTATATTATGTTAATGAAAGTACTTGCAAGATTAGTTCAAGGCGGAAGGTATTCTAATAGTATAATGGCCAAGGAATTAGGAATAGATGAGGGTATGGTTGAGCAAATGCTAGTACAACTTCAGAGGCTCGGGTATATTGAAAAGGAAGATATGGAGGCTTGCTCAGGTGGGTGCGACTGCGGAAACAGTTCTAAAAAAGCGAGCTGTTGTAGTAGTTCAAATGTGAATATAAACATGTGGAAGATTACAGACAAAGGTAGGAAGACTGCATTGAGGTAACATAATATAAACCAAAACCCCTGGTAAAGTAAGGGGAAAGAAACCGCTGAAATATATTTATTTCAGCGGTTTTTGTTTTTTAACATATGGAAGACTACTTTTCTATATGTTGGTATAATTTCGTGTGCGTTATTGTTTTTCTTTTTACATATATAATTGAAGGTACGGATCTTTCGCCTAGGCTGTCGCAAGGAGTGTTTATGAGTTCATCATTATAATATAAGGTAGAAGAAGAACCCCCATCTAAATTAGCAGCATTATAAGCTCCAAATTCATACAATTCGTCTTGTACTTCTCTTAAAGTAGCTCCTAAGCTATTTAGCTGCCTACCATCAATTACTATTAATATTATTGCACCATCTTTTCTTTGTGCAATAGCTGTTCTAGGCGCAATGCCCCAGCCTCCATCACCACTATTTATAGTTTTCTTTCCGTTAACTATGATGGCGGGGCCAAAAGATACTGCTTCAGTTACTCCAATCTTTTTCATATCTTTAATGGAATGCGGACCAACTAATAACTTTCCCGATTTAGTTAATGCTATAACGTTTCCCTTCTCATTTTCATTTGTTATATCATTATAAACAATTTTTCCACCAGTCATTATAATACCCTCTGGATTTGCTCCAGTTCCCGTCCAAAGTGATCCAGGAAGTCCATCTGAAAAACCACCACCATTAATCGCAGCAATGGCATTATTATTTTTTGCA
>DAVZGU010000403.1:0-2767 GCA_052274215.1 Clostridium sp.
AACTCATGTTCTTTGCACCTCTCCTTACAATTATTGTTTTTCGACTATACTCCGTATATTAATACATATTTTGTTGCATCTAAGTATATTATAACTGATTTTTGAAAGAGAGTTATTACAAAGAAGTTACTTTTTTAAATAGTTTAGATTCAGATGTTAGGGAGCTAAGTATTATATCAAACTAATTTGAATTATTAGAAAAGCTCAAAAGTTTATATAAATAGATAATGAAAGGATGTCTTTATATATAGTTATAAGATTTCTATTGTAGAATAATCCATACTAATGAATGTATGGATTGTTACAAAAAAAATAAGCCCAACACTAGGGCTTATTTTTTTGATTATATTGTACCATTATTTTATGTTAAGATTTCCTATAGTTTGTTTTTTTACATTTAGGACACGGAGGTAAAGTATCAGTATTATCATCTAACACTACTTTTTGCCCACAAATTTTACAAACATATGTACCATTTCCGGGTTTTTCACCAGTTGAGTATTTCATAAATAATTCACCTCTTTTTTTTATTAAATTATAGTTAATATAATTTTAGCATAGTAGAATTATTTTAACAATACTAGAAAAGAAGTAGCAATAGCTTTAATTTATACGGAGACAACTTTACCATTTTTTCTAAGTTTAGCCCAGGTGACAAGTAACAATATCAATATTATTGTAGCAATACCTGATAATATGAAACAAGTATCAGCACCGTGTTTTTCAGCCACAAACCCTGAGAGAAGACTTCCAAGAGGGGTGAATCCAGCAGATACAAGTGAATATACACTCATAACGCGTCCTCTGTATTCATCTTTAGAATTCAGCTGTAACATGGAATTTGCAGTGGTGGAAAAAAACATATTAACTATTCCAGTTATAGCTAAACTTAAAGCAGTAAGATAATATAAATTACTTATGCCTGTAAAAATTAACATTATGCCAATCCCAATAGAACTACCTATCATAAGAATTTTATTTGGACCATTTTTACTTTTAAAAGACATGAGAAGTGCTCCAATGAGAGAACCTGCTCCAAGTGCAGATAGTAAAATCCCATAGGTTTTTTCCTGCATATGTAGTATGGTTTTCGTAAATACAGGTATTAGAACGTTGTAGTTAAAAACAAATACTCCCATAATACTAATTAATATCAAGGTTTCGAGTAAGATAGATTTGCTTTTTATATATTTAAGCCCATCCAATATTTCTTTAAGCATTCCTTTTTCAGAAGCTTTCTTTCTAACATAATTGATTGCTTCAATATGAACCAGTCCATAGATAACTGCCATAAAACTAAAACCATTTAATAAAAAACACCATCCTGCTCCGAGATATCCCATGAGTAGAGCTCCAATAGCCGGTCCAATAATTCTTGCTAAATTAAAAGTGGCTGAGTTTAAAGCGATGGCATTCATTAAATCGTCTTTTCCTACTATTTCAACATTAAAGGCTTGCCTAGTTGGCATATCTAAAGTATTACAAAATCCAAGACACAAAGCTAAAGCTATTAAATGTTCATACTTTAATGTATTCGTAAAGACTAATGCAGACAATATAAAAGCTAATATCATCGATACGCTCTGAGTGAAAATCAGTATTTTTTTCTTTGGAAACTTATCAGTTAGTACCCCAGCAAACAATGAGAAAAAGGTTATGGGTAAAAACTGCATTGCTCCGACAAGTCCTAGTAAAAATGGAGATCCTGTTAGAGAAAGTACGAGCCAGGATTGCCCTATATTTTGTGTCCAGGTACCTATTAAAGAAAGACACTGACCCATCCAAAAATATCTATAATTTTTATGTGTAAGAGCATGAAAATTATTGTTAATTATTCTCTTAGTAGTAACTACTATGTTAATTTTTATCATCTCCTAATGAGCTTCATAATCGTGTGAGTAAGTGGTGGCATTTTCACCCATTCTTTCGAGTAATGCTAACGATGTTTTCTTTTCATCTTCACTAAATCCCGTGAATAAAATGTTTATCCAATCCATCATTGCTTTTCTAATCATAGGTTTTATTTTCAATGCTTTCTCAGTAAGATAAACATTATATGCTCTTTTATCTTTTGCATCTATTTTTCTAATGATATAATCATCATCTTCCAGTTTTTTTATAGCCTTTGCTGTGGTACCTTTATCAATTTTAAGGAAATCTGATAATTGTTCCTGACGTACTCCATCTTTTTTATATAATGCATTTAAAAATGTATACTGACCTTTACTTATATTATATGGCTTAAGTTGCCTTCCTACGTATAGATGACGCTTTCTATGTAAAAGAGAAATCCATCTTCCTAATGAGTTCTTATTTTCATCCATTGTCGTATTCCTCCTAAATTAGTTGCAATTCCTACTAATTATATAATAGAGCAATATAGTTGCGAATGCAACTATATTTTATAATAGTACTGTAGGATGATTTAATTAAAGCGGTTTTAAATTTAAAAGCAACCTATAGTTGACAAAAATGTTATGTTTAATTGGTAGCAATATGGTTATTTTATTAGTAGAATTATAAAGGGGTGATTAAAAATGAGTTTTCAGGAACAATTGCAAATCCTTAGAAAAGGAAAGGGATTATCACAAGAAAAATTAGCTGAAATGCTAGGTATATCAAGACAGGCAGTTGCAAAGTGGGAAGTCGGACATTCATACCCTGACATTGCAAGACTAATTGCATTAAGTGATTTCTTTAAAGTAAGTATTGATAAACTAGTTAATGATTATGAAGAAAATTGTCGTTTATGTATAGAAGAGAATAA
>DAVZGU010000404.1:0-2765 GCA_052274215.1 Clostridium sp.
TTTTTCTTCATCACTGCCTTCACTAAGTATCGTAGCCGCCTTTAGAACAGCTGCGGGCGTTGGCATTAAAATGCCTTTCACTAAATCTTCCGCATTGCTTAGCCCTTTAGCATCAATAATCTTTTCCATAAAGACTTTTCTAATTTCTTCTCTAGCCGGCTCTACATTTAGTTTACTCAAAGTTGGCATTACATTTTTAGTAATGCTAAAATACATTTTAGCATCAGTGAGTATTTGTCTTATTTCATCACTTGCTACTTTATTCCCAGCTACTACTATTGGCAATTTAACTTCATTGTCAGCTAACATTTTTGCATTGTGTATAATGCATTCCTTGTTGCCACCATTAGTTCCACCTGCAAGAAGTATTATATCCAAGTCTGAATTTTTAATTTCTTCAATTTCAGTCAATGTTAATTCATAGCTATATACTTTTAATACTCTAGCTCCAGCTCCAAGTGCTGCTCTTTTAGCAGCTTCTGCAGTTAAATCTGGTACTAGTCCAATAGCTATCATCTTAAGACCTCCTGCTGCTGAGGAGCATGCTAATTTATTGATAAAATTAACATTTTTGTCTTTTAATATTGATTCTATTTTTGCATAGGCTTTTTCATAGCCGATCATTATATTGTCTTCAATTGTTGTTATGTCCTTAGCCGTAGCAATTATTTCTTCTTTTGCTATATCTACAACAGTTAATTTTGTATATGTACTTCCAAAATCTACAAGCAAATATGCATCCACTTATATCACTCCTATTGATTTTATAATATTTTCAAATCTTCTTTTAAATCATGTATTGTTGTTTCGAGTGTTGTTCCTGGTGGATATATTCTATCAAATCCCATTGCACTAAATCTACTGTGCACTTCTTTCCAATCTTGCTTTCCTACAACTATATTTCCACCTACAGTAAGTAATATGCCCTTTAATCCTGCTTCATCACATTTTTCTCTTATACCCCTGCAATCGATTTCTCCTTGACCATAAAGAGAAGATACTATTATTGCGTCTGCATTAGTTTCAACAGCTGCATTTATAAAATCCTCTTGTGGAGAAAGCACTCCTATGTTTATAACATTAAATCCAGCTTCTGTTAAAGCATAGTCTAAAATTTTATTACCAACAGCGTGACAATCTGAACCTATTACCCCTAAAATTAAAGTCTTTTTTTCCATTTTTTAAAAGCCTCCTAAATAATTTTTTAACACATTATTTTTTGAACTTTATTTCAATAATCTTTGACCTAAGCGCTTTTACTGAGCCCTCATCTAGACTATATAGAAATTCAATTATTTCCTTATTATCTGAATTTGCACGTTTAACATCTTTATATCTACCTGGGGACACTATCAACACATCTGATTTTCCGATAATATCCTTAAGTTCATTATTATCAGTTGTATTAGAGTAAGTTATGTCGACATCACATAACCCTGCTTTTTCTAAAGCTCCCCTTATTTTAAATATGAACTCTTCAGAGATACATATAAAGCTAAACTTTGTATTTGCAACATATCTAGCTATCTTAACTATTGGTTCTAAATTTGGAGTTATAGCAACCCCTAAAATCTTTTTATTAAGACCATCAGTTAAATTTGTAACTTCATTAAGGTGATTAAAAGTGGTTATTATAAACTCAGCACTTTCAATCTTATCTTTCGTCTGCTTGTCCATATTTTTTAAATCGTTTACCACTAGAAACATTACATCCATATTACTATTTTTACTAAGTTGTTTACTAAACATCTTAGCTTGTTCTATATTGCACTCTACGTATATTGCTATGACTTTATCCATTATTTGTTTTTTTTCATTTACCCTTTGATTTACTAAATCTAGAAATTCTTCTGGTTTCATTCCAATTTCTAGAGCTTCCTCTAGTCCTAAATCAATGAATTTCATTATCTTATTTTCGATATCTAGACTTTCCCAAGATATAGATTCTTCAACTACGAAAGTTCCCTTCCCTTGATAGGACTTTAACGCACCATCTTGTTCCAAGTCGTTATACGCAGTACTTACAGTATTTCTGCTTACTTTTAACGTGGCAGACAATTCTCTTTCTGTAGGCATTTTTCTTCCAACCTTGAGAGTTCCTTTTTTTATTTCATCCATGATTTGTTTTTTAACTTGAATATAAAGTGGTATTCCATTTTTTTTGTTTATTTCGATGTTAATAAAAATTCCTCCCAAAGCATATTGGATTAATGGACTAATCCATTACAAGATTTATTATACTATATGGACCAATCCACTTCAATCGCTGTTTTACGAGCATTTAGTTGCGTTTTCCGTATTTTAGAGCAATTAGACACAATTATCTAACTTGTTCTTAGATTTAATACTATTCCCATGTAAACGTAACACTATTCGCTTGTAAACGTAATAATATACTATATCTAACTTTTTATATAATATATTCTTATTTCTATTTTTTTTAATAAGTATCATCTATTTGGGCAAAATAAATATTAAGGAGTTGATAATATGAATAGTGAAAACATTAAAAATTTGAATTCCATTCTGGAAGGCGAATACATGGCTGTTAACAGTTTTGATGAGCTAATTGAGCATGCTAATGATGCTAATATCAAAAGTGAACTACAAAAAATACAACAAATTCATAAACAGCATACCGTCCAAATTTCTACTAAAATACAGGACCTTGGTGGTAATCCATCAAATGGTATAGGAATCCAAGGTGTCGTAGCAGAAACTATATCAAATATAAAACATATTGGCACTACTGATGCTGCTAGTTA
>DAVZGU010000405.1:0-2753 GCA_052274215.1 Clostridium sp.
TTCATTTAATTTCACCACTACTTCTTCAAGTTTCAGTGAAGTAAATTTCGTACCCGCCATAGTCATGTGTCCGCCTCCACCTAATGTCTCGAGTATTAACTGTACATTTATTTTCCCAAGAGACCTTCCGCTAATAAATACTTCATCTCCTGTTTTTACAATAACAAACGACGCTTCGATACCAGTAATATTTAGAAGTTCATCCGCAGCTTGGGCAGCTAATACAGTATCCTCTACTTCCTCTGGACAAATGGCTACAGCAATTTCATTTTTAACTTTTGCTGATCTTATAATATCAGCTCTTTTCAAATAAATACTCAAATCATCAGAAAACATTTTTTTAACATCCATAGTATCTGCACCATGCCGTCTTAAAAAAGCTGCTGCTTCAAAGGTCCTAACTCCTGTTTTAAAAGAGAAATTTTTTGTATCCACACATATCCCTGCTAAAAGACTTACCGCTTCTATATGTTTGAGTTTTGGCTTATCAACCATATATTGAATCATCTCAGTAACTAATTCAGAAGTAGATGATGCGTAAGTTTCCATATAACTCAGGACTGCCCCTTGTATAAAATCTTGTGACTTTCTATGATGGTCAATTATAACTACTTTTTCTACCTCTTTAACTATTTCTAAATTTTGAACATGACTTTCATTGTGCACATCCACTAATATAATTAGGCTATTTGAATTTTTAACACTTTTAAATTTTTCACTTGTTATAAAAGTATTTTTGTATTCTTCATCTGCGAGTATTATATCCATCATACTTTTTATACCACTATTTATTCCTTCGAGAATAATATAGCATTCTTTGTTTGATTTTTTAATAATACTATATAGACCTATGGCCGAACCTAAACAATCAGGATCAGCATTTTTGTGTCCCATAAGGAAAATTGTGTTACTCTCATTTACTAAATCCATTAATGCATGAGCTATAACCCTTGCACGAACCTTAGTTCTTTTCTCAACTTCTTTTGTTTTGCCTCCAAAGAAAGATAATTTTTCACCTTTTTTAACAACTGCTTGATCACCACCCCTACCTAAGGCAAGTTCCTTAGCTGAGGTAGCAAATTCATAGTTTTTAAGTGGCGTATCTTCTCCCCTACCAACTCCCACACTTAAAGTAACTGCGAGTTTATTACCATTACTTATTTCGCGAACACTATCTAGTATATCAAATTTCTTTTCTATTTCCTTTTCAATATACTTGTCTTGAACTATAATAACATATTTATTCGATGTATACTTTTTTACCACAGCATTTACGCTCTGTCCATAGCTATTTATTGTTCTCTCAATCTCTGCTACAAGTAAAGGTGCCTTATCTTCTTCCGTAGTTTTAACAACATCATCAAGGTTATCAACTTCTACTAGCATAACACTTTCCCTGTTACCGTTAATACCTTTTATTAAATTGGTTTTTTCTGTTATATCATAAAAATATAAAAGCATAATCTTGTCTTTAACATTTTTATTCTCGTTTGTATCAACAATATTTGTGTAGATTTCATACCAATTATCTTTTATTTTAATATTTGGAAATATGTTTTTTTTACCCTCTAAAACTTGTTTTAGGTTTAGTTCCTTAATTATATCTCTAATATTTTTATTTAAAAGGTCTTCCCCTTCAAGCATTGTAATTACACTTTGATTATACCATAGTATATTTCCCATATACCCTATTATTATTAGTGGAAAAGGAAGTTTTACTAAGGTGCTTGTAGTTGCTATATCCAGTTTAGATGAAAAATTTTCAATGAATTTTTTCCACTCATTTTTTTTAACCTTCGAGTTGTAGATATTGTACACTACTAGTATTGCATATAGTCCCAGTGTTAAAATTCCTACTTCAAGGTGTCCGTAATAAAATATTATACATATGAGTAGGGCCATGGTCACCATATATATTTTATTATTAACACTAAAATAATTGTATTTATTCTCCATAATCAGCCCCCAATTATTTTCTTTTAATTCTATATGGATCGAGCTTTCTAAAATCAAAAGCCATCTCCATGAGTCCTATTGAAAAGTAAATACTACCTAGACGCGAAAGTGATGTTAACACTAAAATTAGTGCTACTACTGGTTTAGATAAATTTTTTTTAACTCTTAGAAAATATGTAGCTGCCGCCAGTCCATTTATCATAAATACAAGTTGCACAAGTAATTGGGAGGAATTTAGTATAAAATCCCCTCCGGCTATTTTTTTTGATGAAAGTATTATGCCTATACATACTATACCTATTAATATAGCCCCTAGTATGTTAGAAACGTAAACTCTACTGAAAGGTAATACTTTATCCATTTTGTAGTTTAGCTTCTCTAATATGGCTCTAGACACTATATAATTCAAATAAGCTGATATGAATGAAATTATTAAAATACTTGCAGGTATTACTACCAAAACTATCGTAACATCCATTTTGTTTATCATTTCATAATTTTTCTCTAAAAGCTGCAACTGTTCTGGCGTGATCCCTGCTTGCAAATACAGTTTTTTTGCTCCATCAAAGGAAACCTTCATTGTTTGCTTAAAAAATTCTAAGTTTTTGGAAATAAAATTCATAAAACTTACTTTTTCTATAAATAGCATAGAAAAAGCTATGGTTAGTATATTGGATATTGCAGAGCTAATACCCAAAAATAATAAAGTTATAGATGACTTTTTATTTTTCTTAACACAATAACCAAGCGCAATTCCAATAATACTATAAGTTATAGCTGAATATATCGCCATTATT
>DAVZGU010000406.1:0-2750 GCA_052274215.1 Clostridium sp.
ATTCCTGGAATTGCAGGATTAGGATTGACATTATTATGTATGTGGTTGCTTAAGAAGAAAGTATCTCCAATTGCTATTATTTTTGGGCTGTTCGCAGTCGGAATTGTTTTCCACTTAATCGGTTTAATGTAATAATTTTTACTCAGCCTGGGCTTTTTAGCCTGGGCTTTTTAATCTTAAGAATGTATAATATAAATTATAAATTATAGTCAAAAAATACAATGATTTATTAATTAATAGAAACAGATAAAAACATAAAAATAGAAAAGAGGTAAATCGTATGGTTCAATCACTCAATACAAAGGTGGATTTAGTAATTGAAGCAACATCTTTTGCTGGCTTTACAGATTATGGGAAAATAATGATCGGTGACAAAAGTTTTGAGTTTTATAATTCTCGTGATTCACACCAATATATTCAAATTCCTTGGGAAGAGGTTGAGTGCGTTATTGCATCTGTATTGTTAAAAGGAAAGTGGATTCCACGATATGCGATCAAAACGAATAAAAATGTTACCTACATTTTTTCTTCTAAAGAACCCAAAAAAGTACTTCGTGTTGTTCGAAAATATGTTGAGCCAAATCATATGGTTAATTCGTTAAGTTTTTTTGATGTAGTAAAACGAGTGGTGAAATCGAGATTTAAGAAGAGTTGATCCGCTAAAGAACTTATTATGTGTATAAATTGAGTGATCAGTAATTTGATTATTGGGGCTCTACAGACGCCCAGATTCAGCTGGACGTCTGTTTTATTATTATTTTCAAAAATTAAGAAACACATCTATTGAAAACCGTTTTCATTATGCTATATTATGAATATAATCTTCAAAATAAAATTTAAAAATAAATTATTGTAAAAAGGATGGTATTATGAAAAATGAAAATATTCTAAAATTAATAAAAGGTAAACTGATTGTTTCATGCCAAGCACTTGAAGAAGAACCATTACACAGCCCATATATTATGTCAAAGATGGCTGTTGCAGCAATGCAGGGTGGTGCATCAGGGATTAGGTCTAATAGCTATGAGGATATTAAAGCAATAAAAAACATAGTAGATTTACCTATTATTGGATTAGTAAAACGGATTTATAGTGATAGTGAAATATATATAACTCCAACTGTTAAGGAAGTGGATGAGATTATAAGCGCTGGGGCAGACATATTGGCCATGGACGCTACATCAAGATTACGACCTAATGGAGTTACTCTTGAAGAATTTTATGGAGAAATCCGTGAAAGATATAAGGACATTATAATAATGGCAGATATATCAAATTATGAGGAGGGAGTGGAAGCAGAGAAATTAGGATTTGATATTGTAGGAACTACACTTTGTGGATATACTAGCTATACAGAAGGTACTGAGTTACCTAATTATGATTTAATAGGTAGACTGGTTAAAAAGCTAAAAATCCCTGTAATAGCTGAAGGAGGAATCTGTTATCCAGATCAGTTAAAAAAAGTTATAAATATGGGGATATTTTCAGCAGTTGTTGGTACAGCCATAACTAGACCAATGGATATTACAAAAAGATTTGTAAGTGTTATTTAAAAAACTTAAGGAAATAGTTTAATAATAAATTGGAGGGTGAAGCATGACATTACAAGGAATATTAATATAATAGCATTTTTAGTTTTTGCTGGTCTAATGATAACAAAGAAATTACCTACCATTTTAGCGCTGCCACTTATATCTATCGCTATAGTAATAATTTCAGGGATGCCATTTAAAGAGTAAATCTTATTCTCATCCACAAGCGGTAAATTCTATGCAAAATATTGCTACTAAAATCAAATTTAATAGTTTCTTCATAATATCAACTCCAATTAATACAAGTATTCCCATAAATAATTAAATGAAACATATAGATGATTTTTTTGGAAATACATTAAAAATATAAACCTCCTTCGTTCAAATTAGCAATTGACATATCAAGAGCAGTAAAAGCATTAATCAAATATATTTTTATCTTTGATTAGCATATACGTTATAAAAAAACTTAATACAGGGCTGAGGATTTCAGATGTAGTTTCAGTTCAAGTTTATAATTTAATTACTGAACAAAATAACTTTAAAGATTATTTTATATTAAATGAAAAAAAGACTGGTACACTTCATAGACATTAAATTCTCCATGTCTGACGATTACCACGTTCCAGTGACTTTTATCACTACATATACTTTTAGGTAATTTCTTTGAACCTGCTTGCTTGATACTACCTTTAACGTATAAGGACTTTCATAACAATCAATTTTACTTACCCTCACACGCCATACAACTTAGATATGAATGACATTTCTTTCACTTATAAATATAGACCCGTACATTCGAAATTTCGTCAGTTCCAATGGAACTATTCTTAACATGAGTATTTTATGAACTCCCGGCCTATCATACACACAACCACCTCTGGTTTGATATTCCTCTACTCTGCATATGCACAGCGTTAGGGTATACTCTCAGCCGACTTCACCGAGCTTTATATCTTTTAGTTTTTAATAACTAAAACACATATCGGAGTATTAGAGAAAGCCCTTTAAGGCGTTACCCTCTCATTTGACTTTTCAATGTCACTAGTTCTATTAACCCTTATTGAATTAATGGCTAATCTTTTCAATTAGCAACGTGTCACACAATTGTTTTTATTAATTCTCTGTACTTTTCTCGGACCCATTCAATTCTACTACCGTAACCCTGTTTTCTTAACAATTTATTTAATTTAGTTTCAAACTCTAATTTATCTTTTT
>DAVZGU010000407.1:0-2749 GCA_052274215.1 Clostridium sp.
GTACTTCTGATTTAAACTTAGACGCCTCTTTAACTACTGCTAATGCTGGTCTTGCATGTATTCCACTTTCACTTTTAACTATTGCTTTCTTTTCCATCATAATATACGCTCCCTATTTTTTTATTTTTATTGTTATTACTTCATCATTTTTATCTACATTTCCTAACTTAAATTCTACAGATTCCATTATTTCATTATCTGTAAGAACTAGAACACTTAAATTCGTTTTAGCTTTAGCTTTTATTAATTCATTATTAAAAGTTAATAATTTATCTCCAGCCTTAACTTGTTGTCCCTTCTGCGCAAAAGCTTCGAAGCCCTCACCCTTCATCTCTACAGTATCAATTCCTATGTGAAGTAGTATCTCTATACCCTCTTTGCTCTTTAAAATTAACGCATGTTTTGTAGGGAATATTTGAAGAATTTCACCATCAACTGGTGCATATAATACTCCTTCTGTAGATTCAAATCCTATTCCATTACCTAACATTTTAGACGAAAAAACTTCATCTGGTATTTCTGATATGTCAAAACATCTTCCCACAACTGGAGATTTTAAAATCATACTCTTTCCTTCTTTGCTTTTCTTTAAAAAACTAAACATTTTTATCATCCTCGCCTTTCTCTAAGGTAGATAACAATTATTAATTGATATCTACCTAAAATTTTGCTTTAAATTTTAATCAATTATATAAACATTAGTTTATGCAGTCTTTCGAATTTTAAATACATTTTTTAAAAATTCACTAAAATACGCTTATCTACTAAAGTAGCTTTATCTACTAAAGTATCTTTATACCTTCTTTTTTAAACGTTTTAAAAAAAGACATAAACTAATAAGATGCTCATTAGCATTTTATATGGTTCATGCCTGATCTAATCAGTAACACACCTAACATTATAAACTTTGTTTTTAATTTGATTGCTTTAATCTATGTATATGCATACAAATATATGAAGCTTCATCTTCACAAACTTCTTTTGAAAGTTTTTCTGATATAAATTCACATACTTTCTTAGAAATTTCAAAGTCTTCACTCATCTCAGCTTTAACAGATCCTAGCATTACATTTTTTAAAACCTTATCATTATCTATTCTATCTAAAGCATACCTTAAATGAGATACTAATCTCCCATATTCCATTGATTTTTCACTAGTTTTTATTCCAAGTAACTCTTGAATATATTCCATTACTTCTTTAACAATTCTAGTATACTTAAGGCTTTGAGACACTTCCTCGTTAACTCTTGCAGAATATATATGAAGAGTAATAAAACCGATTTCACTTTCTGGTAAAGCCACATTTAATTTTTCTCTGATAAATTTTGTTCCTTTTTCTGCTATGCTATATTCATTAGGGTATAATGTTTGTATTTCATTTAGAAACGGATTAACTATATTAATCCCAAGTTCCATTCTTTTAATTGCAAAACTAATATGGTCACTTAGACCAACATGTATATGTGAATTTAATTTTTCTTGTAACCTATCTTCCGCAAAAGAAATTATTTCTTCTGTTACTGCCAATATTTTACCTTCTACATTTTTAATGATTTCCACATAGTTAGCTTTTTCACTATCATCTATTTTAATAAACTTCTGGTCTATGGCACTCCCCTTAGCTATAAGTTCACCAGGTTTTTTACCAAATCCTATACCTTTACCAAAAAGAACATAGACATTATCGTCTTTCTCTGAAACAACAACATTACTACTAAGAGATTTTAATACCTTATAATCAATATTCATGTTAACATTACCTCTTCTATAGTTTAAAATACATTTTGGAATTATTCAAGGGTTTTTTAAAATATATTCTTGAGAATTTAAATATTGCCACTTAATTTGTCGGATTTTGCTTATTTTAAGGATTGCCCTTTAGTTTTTTTACATATATTATAACATAATTATTTTGTCCTTAATTCTTAAATTAATGTAAACTTATTCTGAAATGTCATTAAATAAGTACAAGCACCCTTTTTAGGGTGCTTGTTCAAATTTTTAAGCCATAAACATTTTTATATCTTCTTCTACGCTAGAAATTCCAGCTATTCCAAAGTTCTCTACTAATACATTGACAACATTTGGGGATAAAAATGCTGGTAATGTTGGTCCTAAGTGAATATTTTTAACGCCTAAGTGAAGTAATGCTAATAACACTATTACAGCTTTTTGCTCATACCATGCAATATTGTATGTTATTGGTAATTCATTGATATCGTCGAGTCCAAATACTTCTTGTAGCTTCATTGCAATAACAACTAATGAATATGAATCATTACATTGTCCTGCATCTAGGACTCTAGGAATTCCACCAATATCTCCAAGTTCTAATTTATTGTATCTGTATTTTGCACAACCTGCAGTTAAAATAACCGTATCTGTTGGTAATTCTTTTGCAAAATCAGTATAGTATTCGCGGCCTTTCATTCTTCCATCACAACCAGCCATTACAAAGAATCTTTTAATTGCTCCTGTTTTAACAGCTTCTACAACTTTATCAGCTAATGCTATTACTTGATTGTGAGCAAATCCTCCAACTATTTCTCCTCTTTCAATTTCAATTGGTGCACTACATTTTTTTGCATGCTCAATTATAGCTGAAAAATCTTTTGCAGTTCCGTCGAATCTATCAGCTATATGGTTCATTCCAGCAAATCCAGATGCTCCAGTAGTATAAACTCGCTCTTTATAAGAATCCTTTGGAGGAGTAATACAGTTTGTTGTCATGAGTATTGGTCCATTAAA
>DAVZGU010000408.1:0-2745 GCA_052274215.1 Clostridium sp.
GACAATTGCCCTTTCAATACTCTTTATGTTATCTTCGCTTGGTGAAAACCTAATTCTTAGTGGGAATTCTATATCGACCATACCAGTAGACTTAATTACATCAGAAGTATTCAAAACTTTAATACCGGTTTCCTTCAAGTAATCCTGGACTACTTCCACAGCTTCTCCACTCCAACCATAAGAACCAAATGCCGCCCCTATCTTATCTTCTAGATTTATTTTATGAAGATTCTTCAATATATCTTCCATATTTCCAATCATATCTGCATATTTGGTAGAGCTGCCAAAGAAAATTGCATCGGCTTCATTAATAGCCTTCATTATTTCTTCTCTTGGTATTTTATTTACATCCATGATTTCAGAAGCTATATTTTGCTCCTCAAATTTTCCCTTAAAAATACCAGCAATTTTTTTTGTCCTACCTGTCATAGTAGAGTATAAAATAAGTGTTTTTTTACCTACCTCTGTATTCTTACTCATATTATCATAAATATCTATGAAACTTTGAACGTTATTTCTAAGAATAAATCCATGGGCTGGTGCTATTATCTTTATGTCTAAATCTCTAATTTTTTCAATCATATTCTGTACATATCTTCTATGTGGGTGCATTATTAATTTGTAGTAGCCAATATAGTCATCATTGATATCGTCTTTTGCCATATCATTAAAATACTCATAGTTAGCTATGTGGGTACTAAAGATATCGCAAGGGAATAAAATTTTATCATTGATGCAATAAGTTATCATAGTCTCCTGCGTATGAAGATAAGGCGTCTCTATGAATTTCAGGGTATTACCTCCTATATCCAGAGTATCCCCATCCCCTACAACTAAAAATTCTCTATTATGAAGTTTATACATTTCCTTAAGTTCATCTACCGCGAGCTTTGTGCACACAATTACAGCATTTTTAGCTCTAGCCGCCAAACTTCCAAGGGCACCAGAATGATCAGGTTCCGTGTGATTAATTACAATGAATTTAATTTTATCAAGTTCAATTATATTCTTTAAATTTTCTACAAATTCTCTAGCAAAGCTTATATCAACAGTATCAATCACTGTAGGTTTTTCAGTCATTAATAAATAACTATTATAAGTGGTTCCTTTAGTTAATGTTAGTCTATGGAAAGGTACCTCTCTATCATCAACCTTACCAACCCAAAATATTTTTTCACCTAGCATAATGTTTTTCTTCATAATGTGTCCCTCCAATATTTAAATTTATTTTCACATGTTCTTGCTTTCCTATGGCTCTATTCTATATTTATTCTAATTATAAAAATATGATTTAAATCAAAATTAAAAAATAAGGAGTTATTTAATAAATATCATTATGGTTGAATGCAATAAAGTCAAGGAGATCTAATCACTTTTTGATTAGATCTCCTTGACTTTAAATATGATTTTCTTGTTGACAACACAAGTTTTCAGTTTATTATATTTTTATCTATAATATTGCTATTCTACAGAAATTGCATCAACAGGGCATTGTCCTTCTGCTTCCTTTGCACTACTTACGAGATTTTCTGCCACTTCATCTGGCGATGCCACAGCTTTTCCGTCATCTTCCATTTGAAAGATTTCTGGACATACCGCTGGGCATAATCCACATCCAATGCATGTATCCTTATCAACGTTAGCCTTCATTAATATCACTCCTTTAATATGTTTTTTTATTAACTAACTATATATTTAGTTAATAACATAGTAAATATACAGTCATTAGAGAAAATTTAAGCAGTAACTTTATTCAACTTTTTCGAAGTCTGATTTTGGAACTCCACATAATGGACAAACCCAATCCTCTTGTATATCCTGAAATTTAGTACCTGGCTTTACTCCACCATCTGAATCTCCTTCTGCTGGATCATAAATGTATCCGCACACTAAACAAACATATTTATCCATAAAAACATCTCCTTTAAATTTACTTAATATTATAAACTACTTTATAGTCTCCCCTATAATTTTCTCTATACTCTTACCAAAATCTTTACACCTGTCTAACGCTACTTCATCAGGGTTCCACATTTCTCTTATTCCATCGTTTATCGTTTCAAACCCTGCTTTTTTTAATTCTTCTGTTATTATCTTAACTGACTCTCCGCTCCATCCGTAACTCCCAAATGCTGCAGCTTTTTTGCCCTTAAACCCAAGTCCTTTTATCATTTCGAGTATTGCTGCAGTAGACGACAAAACTCCATTATTTATTGTTGAAGAACCAACAAGTACCATTTTTGATTTAAATACTTCTGTTACAATATCATTTTTATCATTCTTTGAAGAATTAAATATTTTAATTGTAATGTCCTTATTAACTTCTTTTATTCCGTCAGCTATTGCCTCTGCCATTATTCTAGTAGCATTCCACATAGTATCATAAATTATTGTAACTTGATTTTCTTTATAATCCTTTGCCCATTCCATATATTTATTTGCAATTTGAAGCGGATTTTCTTTCCAAATAATTCCATGACTTGGGCAAATCATATCTAATGGTAGATTTAAACTTAAAATTTCTTCAATTTTCTTTATTACCAAAGCATTGAAAGGAGTTAAAATATTAGCATAATACTTTATTGCTTCTTGAAATAATTCTGCATTATCAACCTTGTCATTATACATTAGCTCAGATGCATAATGTTGTCCGAAAGCATCATTACTAAATAATATATTTTCTCCTGTTAAGTAAGTAAACATACTATCTGGCCAGTGAAGCATTCTCGCTTCTATAAACACCAA
>DAVZGU010000409.1:0-2742 GCA_052274215.1 Clostridium sp.
TTATGTAAGTCTATTCCCATATTTTTTTGTGTTTCTACTTTAAATAAAATATTTTCACTTTAAATAAAATATTTTATTGACATATATAGGATTAGATGATAATATAGTTTATATTGATGGAATATTCCATCAATCCCACTCTATGCAGATGTGGCGGAATTGGCAGACGCACTAGACTTAGGATCTAGCGCTTTACGGCGTGCAGGTTCAATTCCTGTCATCTGCACCAAAAAAAGCATTCATTTTATGAGTGCTTTTTTTGTTTTTCATATTTACAATTCAAATATTTTTCATTACCATTGTAGAAAGTATGAATTTATTTTTATTGCTAAGTGATATAATTACCTAGGAATTAACGGTAACTTTAAATTTTTTTACTTTATGGAGGGAGAGATTAAATTATGATTAAAACAGACAAAATCAAAGGCCTCACTCTAGTTATTATAGCTGCATTATTTTGGGGGTATATGGGTGTTCCTACTAAAAATTTAGGCGATCTTAATTTTGATGGATTTTCAGTAACTTTTTTTAGGACATCTATAGCTGGGATCGTTTATTTATTATATTGTTTAACGAAAGATCATTCTTTACTAAAGATAGATAAAAAAGGATTTTTATTCTTTATGATTTATGGTGTTGTGGCTTTTGATGGTACCTTTATTTCTTATATTTTATCCGTAAAGTATATTTCTATAGCTTTAGCTACTATGTTTATGTTTACCAGTCAAATTTGGGTAGTAATTCTTTCTTATTTTATATTCAAGGAAAAATTTACTGTTAAGAAAGTAAGCGCTATTTTATTAACTTTAATAGGTTGCTTTATGATGTGTAAAATATATGACATTACTGCTATTCATTTAAATATAAAAGGTGTTGTTTTTGGTATTATATCTGGTTTTACTTTTGCACTTCAAATTATTTTTGCTAAAATAAGTTTAAATAAGTACAATCAAGATACGTTACTTGCTTATTCGTTTATATTTGCTTCCTTATTTTTAATTCCATTTATGGATATGAAAAACACCATACATATATTGAAAAGTTCTACAAATACATATTTTATAATAAAAAACATATTTGTAATTGGAATTTTAAATACAGTTATAGCTAATGGGGCATATATAAAATCTATACAATATATAGAAGTTGGAGTAGCAAGTATTATAGCTTCTTCTGAAATTGTTATCGCTGCAATTATAGCCTACTTTGTATTTCAGCAATCTTTAGATATAGTACAAATTATAGGAATGGTTTTAATTCTTGTATCTGTTATAATATTGGGAATAAAAAAACAAGATTTGATCAAAAATCGTTAAAAATTCGATATTATGACCCCATTCCATTCGTATATCCTTTGATGCCATAAAAAAGTACCTATAGCTATTTTATTTCGCTATAGGTACTTTTTTTTAAAATCTACTTAGCATCTTTGACTTATTATTTTGTTTTAGGTGCTTTAAATATATTCAATACTGAGCTAAGTGATTCACGGAGATTGTCATCCCTTAGCATAGTCATAGCTGAATCAATTACTACACGGGTATCATATTGGCCCTTGTAAATAGGAGTAACCTCTTTATCTAATTTGAGAAGAGAATAAACTGCTGTTTGTGCTGATCTAACCGAATAATCAACTGTAAAAACAACATCATCAGGCATTTCACAGAACTGTCCAATAAATGCCAAATTAGTTGATCCTTTTGGTACAACCGCAGGCCTATCTCCCATTGATCTAGGTAAAAATTGACTTGTTATAAAAGGCATTATACATGGTATACATGTAGATGTTTTAAGAATTAAAGGCATCTCTTCTTTCAAAGTAAGATGACAACATAATTCTGTTAATATCTCTTCACCAGTACATTCAGACATCTTTTTTTGCACATAGTTACCCTTTTTATTTGGAGACAAGCAATAGCCCCAACATATATTAACATTTTCAGGTTGATTATTATAATATGGTTGATGAGGTAAAACAACTGACATAAGCCAATTGGAGTCCTTGAAAGTAAATACAGAATTTTCATTAAAATTTTCCATTAATCTGAAAAATGTTGGATCTCTAAAAGTAACTGTGAATGATTCCCATAGCGATTCATCTATATGATCATCAAAAACGGATGGCTTACCAAACTCAGGTCTATTTTTCGCTATATTTTCCCAAAGTTTCCACGAGCCTCCTAAGCTTTTAGCTTCAACCTTAGGTACAGTTGACATTGATCCAAGGCTTGATCCTGCTGTCATAGATCCAATGGTTACAAGAACATAGTCCCCGTTTTCAATGTGAATACTTTTTTGTTTCCCATTACAAGTATAATGAATACGTTCTACAGTTTTTTCATTTTCAGAAGTTTTAAAATCTAGATTAGTAACTTCACAATTCATTTCAAAGTGAACTCCTTGTTCTTTTAGCCATTTAACTATTGGCAAAACCATAGAATCATATTGATTGTACGGTGTACGACGGACACCAGATAAAGTGTTAATACGAGGTAGCTCATGAATAAATCTATGAAGATATCTCTTAAATTCTACTGCACCATGCCATGGTTGAAACGCAAAAGTTGTACACCACATAAACCAAAAATTACTTTTGAAAAATGACTCTTCAAAACAATCTTCCACTCTGCTTGTTCCAAGTGATTCTTCAGATTGGGCCATAATTTTAATTAAATCCAATCTATTTTGTTGATTAAATCCAAGAGAAGATACATCAATTACCTCTTTATTTTCACCAACTAA
>DAVZGU010000410.1:0-2729 GCA_052274215.1 Clostridium sp.
TACCTCTCCCTTTGAATACTAGATGAAAGGTATATGCGGGTATTTTAGTCTTCCCTTCTACTTTCTTACTTTCAATGCTTTCAATTTTATCTCCTCCGAATGTATCTTTTATTATTTTGATTGCCTCTTTTTCACTTACTTCCTTTTGGGACATTATTTTAGGCTTTATTTCCAATACATTATCAGAGAAAGGCCCATCATAAATTAATGCTGGATATTGGACTATTTGCTTTTGTATACCTGTGAATTTTTCAGTCACAAGGTTCTTACCCTCTTTTGCAAATACTCCACTACTTTTTTGCCTAATCTCTCCCCATTTTACTTTACCTTCATTTATATCAGAAAGCACTCCATTTAATTGTTCCTGGAGCGTATATGATTGTATCTCTAATTTGTCAATTAATTCATATTCCTTATCATTAAGTTCCTTTCCTTCTGATGATGTTTTAGCCAAAGTATAGCAAAAATCTCCTACTTGATTTAAAAATTCGCTAGTATCTCCAATAACTGATTGTTCGAGTGGCAACGAATGTAATTTATCGTTCGCAGTACCTGAATATCTAGATATTTCCTCAAAAACCACTATGCTTTGTTCTCTAGACCCTACAATAGCAGATTTACCTAGATTTATTCTTATATTTTGTACGGAATCAACAAGTTCATACATATTTTTACTATATTGACCTTGAAGATAATTTCTATAATCTAACCTTTCTAAAAACATTAGTATAGCAAAAGTAGTTGAAAATACAACAATTACAGTTACAGCACTTGTATACAAAATTCTTTTCTTTAGCATTTTCATATGTTTCCCTCCTGGTATTCCTCACAAGGGGATAATAATTGTTATCCTCCTAGTAGTCTTCTAAATATTTTTTCAACTAAATAATTTGTTGAAAATTTCGCCAATTTTAAATTTAACAACTATTTTTTTATTGTTCACAGTATTATCAACCAAATTATACTCATCATCCGACAACACTGTTTTCATTTCTTTTTCCGTTTTTTCATATGATACATTTCCTTTAGTAATATCTACAAAACATAATGGTGGAAACATAACACACCACCAGTTTTGACCTGTGCCAGTTCCAATAATTATTCTGTAAGCCTCATATTTACCTTGAGGCAAAGTTATATTTCCATAGGTTTTAACTGGAAAGTTTTCCTCTGAAAGTGTCGACGCTACGGAATATTTAAATCCATTTTTCTTTATAACCGTTTCCGCAATTTTTTTAATGTTTTTATTTTCATTATTTATAATCTTTCTCGATTCTTCTATATTCTTGCAATTCTTAAGTTTTGGTGATATATATTTTAAGACAGCATCTCTTACTTTTAATTTTAACCTTTGATCTATTTTGTCATCACTATTTGCTATTACATGAAACCTTATAAGTTTACCAGCAACATCACTTTGACTTGCTTTTCCACTTATATTATTTGTATTTAAAGCTATAGAAATTAAAATAATTATGGCAATGCTTGTTAATATAAATTTTTTCATGTTTATCCCCCCTGGATATAATGATTCATATTAAAAGTATTAACATATTATGTAATTTTATTCATTGAACTGCTCCGATTCTTCGCATTTTAGTATTAACAGTTACATTCACCTTTGCATTTTTATATTTCTCATCCCAATCCTTCTCTATTTTGTTCCATAACGAAGGGTTAAATTTTTCAATATCTTCACGGGTTCCAAATGGATCTATCTCAAATTTTTTTATAGCAGTTCCCATGTTTTTTTCACATTCTTCACTAATTGACTTATTAAAAGCATTTTGCAGCCTTTGCAACTCATCTTTTTCAAGTATTTTTTTACCTACATAATAGCCACCCAGCTGGCCCTCAAGGCTTATATCTATATTAATAGCTAACTTACCTCTTTCCTGCGTAACTTTCATTTTCCTTTTATATCCGTCTATTATATAATCAACAGGGTGTCCTTCCATGTATATTACTTTTTTACCAGCTTTAAACTTACCACTTAACAATTGGATGTCCATCAGTTCGATTGGTGTAAAATATCCTTTTAATTCATAATCTTTAATTACAGCAGCGCCAGTTAAAATCAATTCTTTTTTTTCCTTATCTAAAGTTATTCTAGGTAGTAACGCACTTCCATTTTCGCTTAAAAGAATAAGAAATTCATTTAAATTTACGCTCATAATTCTAGAATTTCTCTTGCTGTTATCCATAAGTCCAGAAATATAATATTGGGTACTATTTTCTGTCATAGGTTTAAATTTTATATATTCTTCTGCTATACCTTCCGAAACAACTACCTGAAGCATTCTATTTATGCTAGGATTTCGTTGCATATAATCCACAATCTCTTTGACAGTATCTTTATATTTTAATACATCATCGCTCAATATAAGTAGCTTAGCATGCCCCATATATATATCTCTACTACTTTTAGCCATAGCTTCTGACACAGCGTCCTCCATAGAGGAGGACTGCGTATTAATGTATTTTTCCTGTGGACTCCCACCTTTACCCCCACCTATCATACTCATATCTGGAAATCCATAAGTTACATTAATTTTTTTAATCTTCGCCTCAGCAAATGGTTCTTCCGGATTAATACTTTTTAATTCCTTTTCTTTATCAATATCTTCCCCTGGGTCAACAGCTATAGTAGATATGAAATTAAGTCTATCTATTTCTACTTTATCCCAGCATCCGCTAAGCAATATACAGCTTAAGATAACCGGTAAAAC
>DAVZGU010000411.1:0-2686 GCA_052274215.1 Clostridium sp.
GGAGATGATTTAACGACATTTTAAAAGCTTATAACATTACATGTTTCATAGTGATGTCAATCACCCTCGACTGAAGTCGAAGACATGAGCTCTTTGGCTTATATCATCGGTGGAAGTTTGATTGAGCAGGTACAAGTGTAAACTACGTTATCTTGGTCAGCATAGAGTAATATGCTTCTCCAGTATTTTAAACTATGGGTAGAAGTCTAAACATGGCTTTGAGGGAACATATATAGTGTGAGCTATATATTTAAAACCAAGTGCTTTTATCATAAAGTCAAGATAACATTACCGAGGAGAGATGGTCCCTTGTGACCACGTTACTTTCGTAAGGAAGGATTCTTAAATTGTAGGAGGATTTTAAAAATGGTATTCGTATTAAGTAAACATAAAAAACCACTTAATATGTGTACAAATGCAAAGGCAAGAGTACTTTTAAAACAAGGATATGCGTTAGTACACAAAATATATCCATTCACTATAAGATTAAAAACTGAATTAGAAGTTATTAATCTTAAGGATTATAAAATTAAAATAGATCCAGGCTCAAAAGTATCAGGAGTTGCTATATTAGAAAATAATACAGATGTAGTATTCCTTGCAGAACTTGAGCACAGAGGAGATAAAATAGTAGCTAATTTAATATCAAGAAGTGGTGCTAGAAGAAACCGTAGACAACGTGAAACTAGATACAGAAAGTGTAAGTTTGTTAATTACTATTTAAAGAAAAATAGTAAATATCAAGCTACAACACCAAGGCCTAAAGGCTGGCTACCACCTTCAGTAAAATCAATAGAATCAAATATAATAAATCTAGTTAAAAAACTAAGTAAGCTTTGCAATATAACATCAGTTTCAGTAGAAGCAGTTAAATTTGACACACAGCTTATGGATAACCCTAATGTATCATCAGTAGAATATCAGCAAGGTACTCTTTTAGGCTATGAGGTACGAGAATACCTATTAGAAAAATATGGGCATACATGTCAATATTGTGGTGGCGAATCGAATGATAAAATACTTGAGATAGAGCATATGATTTCAAAATACAACGGTGGTTCTAAAAGTATTAAAAACTTAAATTTAGCTTGTCACACTTGTAATAATGAAAAAGGTAGTTTGAATTTATCTCAATGGCTAGATACTTTAAAACAGTCTAAAACAAATTCATTAAATAAAGCTAGAATAATTAGAATTGAAAAGATTTTAGCAACAGGTAAGCCATTAATAAGTAAAAGATACGCAGCATGGGTAAATAGTTATAGATGGACATTGGTGAATGACTTTAAAATTATAACTAATAACCTAGAATTAGCTACTGGTGGCAGAACTAAATTCAACAGAATAACTTTGAAAATACCAAAAGAACATTATTATGACGCATTATGTGTAGGTGAAGTCGCTGAATCGTTTAAATTTAAAACAAATAATGTGCTTTCTATAAAATCTTGTGGTAGAGGTTCACACTTTAGAGGTAGAACCAATGCCTGTGGAATAATAACTAAAAATTTACCAAGACAGAAAACTTATTTTGGATTTCAAACTGGAGATATAATTAAGGCTGTAGTAACTAAAGGTAAAAAAATAGGAACATATACTGGAAGAGTAGCATGTAGGACATCAGGATATTTTAATATCCAAGGGAAAGATGCTGTAGTTCAAGGTATAAGTCACAAATATTGCAAGTTAATACAACGAAATGATGGCTATTCTTATTTTTTAAAACAGAAAACAGCATTAATTTAACTAATGTTAAATTGAGGGAGTTCCTCTCATGACTGAAGTCACGAGTCTCCACTCCCTCGTTTTGATGAAAGGAGAATTTTAATCAATGGAAATTGCAATACATACTTTAAGAGCAGTTGCTTTTGCAATTGTTGACCCTTCAAATGCATTTATTTTAATAATGATTGCAGTGATTTTTTACAATAAAAATAAGAAGACGGCAGCTATGCAGAAAATGATAATGGGAGAAAGTTTAGATTCGCCTTTTGAACTAACTATATCTCAAATTGTAATGGGAATTTTTGCCGGTACAGTGGCAAGTCTATTATTTACATTTTCAGGGTTAGTTTTTGATGAAAATTCAAATATTTATTTATTGTTTATGGTGTCGTTATTTTTTATGGCATTTAAACCTAGATTTATTTGTTTTTCTTATTCCGGTGCAGTTCTGGGCATGGCGAGCCTGGTGTTTAAATATGCAGCCAGTATATTACATATGCCACAATTGAATATTATAAACATAGATATTTTGACCTTAATGACACTGGTTGGAATATTACACATTATAGAGGGAATCTTAGTAATGATAGACGGCTCAAGAGGAGCTATTCCTGTGTTTACTAATAGAGATCAAAAAATTATTGGCGGGTTCGCCTTAAAAAGATATTGGGCACTACCAATTGCTTTACTTATACTTTTAAGTGCGTCTTCAGCAGAATTAGCGGTTGGGCAGAACTTCATGATGGCTGAGTGGAGGGGTTTAATAAAAGGGGATATAGTCAATCGAATTGTAAAAAGTTCGGTTATAGCTTCTATGGCACTGTATGGAGTTATTGGATATAGCAGTATTACATTTACAAAGCTTAAGAAAAAGAAGGCACTTACTTCGGGGGCCTTAGTATTGACTTATGGTATAGTACTAACAGCTGTATCACAATTAGCAGTATTAGGGGCAGCTTTT
>DAVZGU010000412.1:0-2684 GCA_052274215.1 Clostridium sp.
TATGTTTTTTCTTCATATACACATCCCTTAATTATTTCACTAACTTCTCTTTATTAGCACTTCAATTATGATTTAATTAAATATACTTGTCAATAACAAAATCTTTAGAGATTTTAGTAACATCATGTAATGGTTACAGTCCTTTAACATAGAGAAGTATCCGAGAAAACCAAACATTTATTTTTGCAGGTTGACAAATTTCATCTTGCAAGTTAAAATGGTTTAAAGTTATTTTTCTAAAAACTGTGACGAGAAGAGTAAATGTAGGAAGTAGTTAAAGCGAGTGGATTATAGTGTAAGTTCCATACGAAGCCTATGTTGAATAACATCTCTGAGTTTCCAACTGAAATCCTTGTGAAATTAGGTATGGACGGAGCCTAACCGTTATATATAGGGCAGTATCGAAGATTTGTTTCCGTACTGATTATGAGTGAGCTTTTTCAGCTAATTTAGGTGGTACCACGGAAGTCTAACCTTTCGTCCTAGAAACTAGGATGAAAGGTTTTTTGTTTTTTGTTTAAATTTCCAAAATTATTCGGCACGACCATTATAATCATTACAAAAATAATCACAGCATTATTAGGAGGTTTTATTTATGATAACTTACAAAAAAGGACTTGCAATTCCCGATGGATACAATCCACTTCTTGGATTAAAGCATACGGAAATTGCTATTAAACAATTAAAAGATTATTTTGAAAATAGGCTATCAAAAGCGTTAACTCTTACCAGAGTCTCAGCTCCTCTTTTCGTAAAATCTAGCACCGGTTTAAATGATAACCTAAACGGTACTGAACGTGCTGTTTCCTTTGATATGAAAGCCATGCCTGATACTACTATTGAAATCGTACATTCTTTAGCTAAATGGAAACGTATGGCTTTATATAGATACAACTTTGAGTCCGGAGAAGGTCTATATACTGATATGAATGCTATAAGACGCGATGAAGATTTAGATAACCTTCACTCCATATATGTGGACCAATGGGATTGGGAAAAGGTTATTCTTAAAAAAGAAAGAACTTTAGATAAATTAAAAGAAATTGTAACTAGTATTTATGCAGTTTTTAAAGATACTGAAGATCATCTCCACAAACTATATCCTGAAATAGAACAATTTTTACCTGAGAAAATCTTCTTTATAACTACACAAGAACTAGAAGATATGTACCCTTCTCTTACTGCAAAAGAAAGGGAAGATGCCATATGTAAAGAAAAACTTGCAGTATTTATAATGCAAATTGGTGGCGACCTAAAATCTGGTGAAAAGCACGATGGTAGAGCTCCCGACTATGATGATTGGTCACTTAATGGAGATATAGTATTCTGGTATCCAATACTAGAAAAAGCCTTTGAACTTTCCTCTATGGGAATAAGAGTTGATGAAATAGCACTAAAAGAGCAGCTTGCATTATCAGGTTGTGAGAAACGTTGTACATTAGAATTCCATAGGATGTTACTGGAAGGTAAGCTCCCATATACTGTGGGTGGTGGCATAGGCCAATCTAGAATGTGTATGTATTTCCTAAACAAGGCTCATATTGGTGAAGTTCACGCTTCAATATGGCCAGATGAAATGATAACTGATTGTATAGAAGAGAATATAGTTTTACTATAACAAAGAGAAAACTAAATATTGTTCAAAAAAGATTAACTTTAGAAAAACACTGTAACTAACTATTACAGTGTTTTTCTAAAGCTATTTTTGTAATATTTATAATTTATTACTATTTACATTTTACTGCAGTGCCATAAGCAATAACTTCTGCAGCCCCTTGCATTATAGCGCTAGTTGCATATCTTATATTAATGACACCATCAGCACTCAAACCTTCTGCTTCTTCTACCATACGTTTTGTTGCTATGGCCCTAGCTTCATTCATCATCTCTGAGTAACTTTTAATTTCTCCGCCAACTAAGGTTTTAAAACTACTTAAAATATCCTTGCCCACATTTTTTGACCATACAACTGAGCCTTTAACAATAGAAATAGTCTCTATATCTTTGCCACTAATATAATCAGTATTTACTAATATCATTTTCATCACCCTTTCTTATTTCCTTTATTCTTTCATACATGTTATAACTTAATACCCCTATAATTCCTATAAAAATAATTACCGATAGTGGTAGTAAGAAAGCTGGTCCTCCATCCTCTACTATTGCATAAAATATACCTATAGTATAGGCTCCAGCTATTATAACAAAAATTAGTGTTATAACTATAGTTATAATAATTTTCTTCATCTTAACTTCCTCATCCCAAAATTATTTACTATTTATATTATACAACACATCTGAAATAATTGGAATTATTTATCTATAGGTGATTTATAATAACAAATTAACACATCTCTAAATTAATTTTATCTCAAATATTTTAGGCCACATCTTTCCAGTTACAAAGGTGCGGTTATTTTTTTTATCATACGTTATTCCATTCAGTGTACCTGCCCTTTTACATTCTTTAGGGCTTAGCGGTCCTTTAAGCTCTATCCATCCGGTTATTTTCCCACTATGGGGACAAATTCTAGCAATTTTATCACATTTCCATACATTCGCATAAATCTCCCCCTTAATAAACTCCAATTCATTTAGTTTTTTAATAGACCTAAATTCATCATGTACTTTAATACTATATACCTTTTTAAAATTTTGGGCATTTAAAAAATATATTTCATCTG
>DAVZGU010000413.1:0-2675 GCA_052274215.1 Clostridium sp.
TATATATTATTGTCAACTGCTTTTTAATGTGATAAAATTTTAAAGTGAATAAAAAGAGAGGGGGGTTTCTAATGAAGAAAATTTCTAGTGCATCAATCTGGATCGTAGTGTTTGTACTTGTGATTTTTGCAGCACTAACCTTACTTGACAGTAGCAAAGATGTTAGCCAAATCAGTGTTAATAAATTCCAAGAACATTGGATTAAAAAAGATATTAAAACTGTTCAGGTAAAAGAAGATAAAACAGTATCAGGAGAACTAAAAAACGGAACACGATATGAAACCATAGTCCCATTGACGAGATTGCTTCAAGTTATGGACGAAAACCCAAATGCAAGCGTTACAGAAACATACTTAAAGCCAGCTAGTATGCCAATGTGGTTAAATGTCTTGCCAACGCTCCTTATAATTTTAATGTTAGTGGCCTTTTGGTTTATGTATATGCAACAATCGCAAGGTGGCGGCGGTGGCGGTAATAGAGGCGTAATGAATTTTGGAAAAAGTAGAGCCAAAATAGCAACACCAGATAAGAAGAAAGTTACATTTGATGATGTAGCTGGTGAAGATGAAGAAAAGGAAGAACTTGCAGAAGTTGTAGATTTCTTAAAACAACCTAAAAGATACCTAGAAGCAGGTGCAAGAATTCCTAAAGGTATTCTTCTTGTAGGACCACCAGGTACAGGTAAGACTTTACTTGCGAGAGCAGTATCAGGAGAAGCAGGAGTTCCATTCTATAGCATATCAGGTTCAGAATTTGTAGAGATGTTTGTAGGTGTTGGAGCTTCAAGAGTAAGAGATTTATTTGAACAAGCGAAGAAAAGTGCTCCTTGTATAATATTTATTGATGAAATTGATGCAGTAGGTAGACAAAGAGGAGCTGGAGTTGGCGGTGGTCATGATGAAAGAGAGCAAACACTAAATCAGCTATTAGTTGAAATGGATGGATTTGGTGTAAATGAAGGCATAATTATGATAGCTGCAACAAATAGACCAGATATACTTGATCCTGCTCTTTTGAGACCAGGTAGATTTGATAGACATATATTAGTGGGTGCGCCTGATGTTAAGGGAAGAGAAGAAATTCTAAAGGTACATTCCAAAGGTAAGCATTTAGCAGAAGAAGTAAAACTCGACGTATTAGCTAAAAGGACACCTGGGTTCACCGGTGCAGATTTAGAGAATTTAATGAACGAGGCTGCACTACTTACAGTTAGAAATGACAAAACAGTTATAGAGATGAAAGAGCTTGATGAAGCAGTAACTAGGGTTATTGCAGGACCTGAAAAGAAGAGTAAAGTTATCAGTGAAAAAGATAGAAAATTAACAGCATATCATGAAGCAGGGCATGCTGTAGTAATGAAATATTCTCCATTATCTGATCCAATTCATCAAATAAGTATTATACCGAGAGGTATGGCAGGTGGGTACACAATGCATCTACCCGAAGAAGATACTGCTTATACTTCAAAACTAAAACTTAAAGATGAAATGGTTGGGTTATTAGGTGGTAGGGTTGCTGAAAAATTAGTATTAAAAGATATTAGCACAGGTGCTAAGAATGATATTGATAGAGCATCAGCTATTGCAAGAAAGATGGTTATGGAATATGGTATGAGTGATGAACTCGGACCAATATCTTTTGGTAATGATCATAATGAAGTATTCCTTGGAAGAGATTTAGGTAAAAGTAGAAACTTTAGTGATGAAATAGCTAATAAAATAGATTCAGAAGTTAAGGCGCTTATTGATGAAGCTTATGGAAAAGCTGAAAAAATTCTTGCTGAAAATGCAAATAAACTTCATGCAGTAGCTCAAGAACTACTGTTAAAGGAAAAACTCGAAGGCGTGGAATTCGAGGCTATAATTGCTAAAACAGATTTAGGTGAGATTGATTTAACAAAGATTTAACTTGGTAAAAGACATACAGTGAATTAGCTGTATGTCTTTTTTTTATATCATGTACAAAGTAAAGAGAGAGCGTGTTAACAGGTAGTTTATATTATTGCAATTGGTTAAAAAATTACTGTAATTATATACCAACACTTGATTGAATTATGGTATAATATATGGAATTGGCTTTAAAGGCTATTTAGAGTTGCAACTTTCACTGTAACCGTTAATACTTCAGCGGCCCAGGAGATTATTTAATTAAACAAAACTTCTTATAAAGATTTAACTTGACAAATATATTCAGATTGTTAAAATTAGATTGTAAAATTAGGAATAGTTGAAATTAATATTTTATAATATTAGGTATACTATTTTTGTGTTTTTATAATGGCAAAAATATAAAGCAACTTGCAAGTTGTTTTAAATTATATAGGTGGTGTGTAAAGTGATTTTAGTTTTAGATGTTGGAAATACTAATACTGTTTTAGGAGTTTTTAAGGAAAAGGAGTTAATTGTAGAGTGGAGAATATCTACTGATGCAAAAAAAACCGCTGACGAATACGGAATTCAAGTAATGCAATTATTTTATCAGCGAAACATAAAAACAGAACATATTAAAGGCGTAATAATTTCTTCGGTTGTTCCAAATATTATGTATTCACTAGAACATATGATAAGAAAATATTTCGATTTGAAACCTATGGTAGTAGGACCGGGGATTAAGACTGGAATAAATGTAAAATATGATAATCCTAAAGAAGTAGGTGCGGATAGAATTGTTAATGC
>DAVZGU010000414.1:0-2666 GCA_052274215.1 Clostridium sp.
TTTCTATTTTAATAGATAAGTAAATCTTTCTCTAATATATGATTAATCAGCCAAGCATTTAAATAAGTCAATATTCCCATTATCGCTTCATCTTGGTTTTCATCAATCTTATTCAAATTTATTCCTTTAAGTTTTTCAATAAACCCTAAGTGATCCATTTTTTGAGTAAATAATTTTTTGTAATTTATACTCTTCATATAGTTTTCTTCATGCTTAAAGTGATAATTTGTATACTCTGTTAGTTCTTCAATTACTTCAATAATTTTATCGTATTTATCAATTTTATATTGACTTTTTAGTAATTGAAAAGCTTTTTCTCCTATTTCAAAAAGTTTTTCATGTTCTTCATCAATAAATAAAATGCCTGTCTTATATTTATCCTTCATCTCAAACATTTATTAATTATCTCCTATAAATGATTTCCATATATTATATGGTTAATAGTTTCTAGTATGTATTAAAACATCACCTACAATCATTCTCGTTCCCAGCTTCGATAAATGAATAGGTTCAGATTCAGAAGTTGAGCTGATAAAAACTATCATCATAAGAATATACTTAAATGGTGATAGTCACTAAAATTGCTCAATTTCTAAAACGAACTTTTGAATGATGCTGCGTCACTACTTACTAGGGGGTTTCAATAATTCCCACTTTACCAAAATCAGCATTATTTTATTATATTTAGCTGATATATTTCAATAATCGAAATAATATTCGTGAGGATCAGTATATCTTGTATTTTCTCATATTAGATTTAATTATCACATATAAAAACAAACTAAGGTGGCAATATATAAGAAAATGTGCTTTTATATAATAAAAATTTATAGCGCTACAACACTAACTAATTTAATTTTATAGGAATTTAGAACGGAAATCAAGCCAAAATTTTATATTTGCACATACCCGCCACCGCTTTTAGCGGTTTAGTTCAATATACGTTTAGTTTAATTGAAAATGTTTATTTGAAGCATGATACAAACAAACACTTAAAAAACAACTTATTGTGTTTAACTAGAGTTTATCCCTATGTGTTAAGGTAGTTGTCGTAGAGAAAAATATAGTATACTATATAGTATAGACTTTACGAGAGGAGAAATATAGCATGGCCAAAATTGGATACTCTGAAAAAATAAAGAATGAAGTACTTGCAAGAGTAACTGGTTCTGAAAAAGAAAGTATAACTAGAGTTTCTCTAGATAAAAAGATAAACAAAGGTACAATCTATAAATGGATAAAAGAATTTGAGGCAAAAGAAGGAATAAAGATTTTAAGGCTAAATGGTGATTGGACATCAGAGGAGAAATTTCATATGGTTCTTGAGGCAGCCACTTTAAGTGAGCAAGAGCTTGGTGAATATTGCCGAAGGAAAGGTACTTATACAGATAATATAAAAGCATGGAAATCACAATGCATTAATGCAAATAGCTACAGCATAGAAGATCCTAAAAAATTAAAAAACGAACTAAAAGAAGAAAGAGATAAAGTCAAAAGGATTGAAAAAGAACTTAGATTTAAAGAAAAAGCTTTAGCTGAAACTGCAGCACTTTTAGTGCTAAGAAAAAACGTTCATGCGATTTGGGGGGACCAAGAGGAAGACTAATCAGTGCCTCAGATCGCATTAAAGCTTTAGAACTGATTAACAAAGCTGTACAAGCTGGTGCTCGATTGAGCCCCTGCTGCAACGAAGTTGGAATATCAACTAGGACTTATGAGCGATGGTCACTGACCCCTAAATCCACGGAGGATAAACGCCCCCTAATATTTAGGAAGCCTCCTAAAAACAAACTTAGTGATGAGGAAAGAGCTGAAATTCTTCAAGTTATAAATAGCCATGAGTACGCCAATCTAGTTCCTGCACAAATAGTACCAAAGCTCGCTGATCAGGGAATTTATATTGCTTCAGAATCTACGATTCATAGAATACTTAAAGAAGAAAAACAAAACACTTATAGATCCAAAACAAAAGCACCTGTTAAAAGAGTTCCTCCTACCCACATAGCAACCGCACGAAACCAAGTATGGACGTGGGATATAACCTGGCTTGATGGCTCTGTGAAGGGTCTATACTTTAAGCTATACCTAATACTAGATATGTTCAGTCGTATGATTGTTGGTTATGAAGTTTGGGAAACAGAGAATGCGGAATATGCTCAAATCCTTGTTAAACGTGCTCTTCTTTCTCAGAAAATATTAGGTAAGCCTCTTATACTTCACTCTGACAATGGAAGTCCTATGAAGGCTGCAACTTTCCTTGCGACATTAGAGAAACTAGGGGTACAAAGTTCTTTTTCAAGACCTAGAGTGAGCAATGATAACCCTTACTCTGAATCATTATTCAAGACAATGAAATATGTGCCCTCATTCCCTAATAACGGTTTTGCCAGCATTGCAGACGCAAGAGAGTGGGTAACCAGGTTCGTATATTGGTACAATCATGTTCATATGCATAGTGGCATCAAATATTTGACCCCATATCAACGCCATTATAGCTTAGATAAAAGTATTATAGAAAATAGAAAAAGAGTGTATGCAAGAGCAAAACAAAATCATCCTGAAAGATGGAGTAGAAAAATTAGGAATTGGGATTTGCCAGAATATGTGTCCTTAAATCCAATAAAAGAAGAAGAGTTTGCTTGCATAGAGAAGACATCGTCATAAAA
>DAVZGU010000415.1:0-2663 GCA_052274215.1 Clostridium sp.
GGATTCTGTAGCTGCTGCTTCAATGCTTTTCTCTTTAGCATAAGTATTGGGGACAAAGGTAACACAATCAGAAAGCATAGGATCTGCTCTCCACATAGGTATTCCTGTAACACTCATAGTTAAATAAGTTCTACCATGTAAGCTATTATTCAATGAAATAAATTCATTTCTTCCTGTGTAAAGTCTAGCAAGTAAAAGAGCACCTTCATTAGCTTCTGAGCCCGTACAGCAGAAGAAGGAATGCTTAATATCCCCAGGTAATACAGATGAAAGCTTTTCAGCTAGATTAACTATTGGCTGTGTTAAATATATAGTACTTGTATGCTGAAGTGTTTTCATTTGTTCTATTGTTGCACCTAAAATTTCAGGATTACAATGACCACAATTAACAACGGAAACTCCTGCAAAAAAATCGAGATATTTTTTACCTTCTGAATCAAATAAATACTGCATTTTCCCACGTGTAATCTGAGGTGGTTTTTTATAAAAATGCTGAGAACAGGGAAAAAGGAATTCTTTTTTCTTTTGAATAATTTTTTCTGGACCTATATAATTACACATTATTATAACCTCCTTCATTAATTAAATTGAAAAGCTCCAAGAGTAAATCCAGCATCACTAGGACTTATGGAATGGAATAATTCTTCACATTTGCTTAAGTCATTAATAGCTTCTTTGTAAATGCTTAAAACTTTTCGTAGATTATTAGGATCATAATGACAAGCTTCAATTCTAAAATGATTTACGCCGATATCATTAAGTTCTTTTAAAAATGGAAGATAACAAAGCTCTTTATAAAGCGTCATATGATTCCTGCCATAGTTATCTTTGTATATTGGGTGTTCATGTTTTTTTTCATCAACTAAAACTAATACCTTGTTATCAACGTGAGAATTATTTCCGCATATAACAGGCTCTAAGACTTTGGTATTCTCATATAAATCATGATCCATATACATAACTGTTGGAGAACCGTGAACTATGATTTCAATAGGAATTGGTGACTTAACAATGGTCTGTTTAGCGTCTAGCAGTGGGGTCTCTACAGAAATGGTAGCAACAGATAAACCTTGCTTTTCATAGAAACTAGCCGCATATTGATTATAAATGTTTAAAGAATAATCTCCAATAAGCTCAAGCCCTAAAGCTTTGTATTTATGAATAGCTCCTAAATTGGTTACTAATAAGCCATCAAGTCCTAGGTCATTTTCCATAAGTAAATGATCATATTTTGAGAAATCCTCTTCAAACATCATTTTTGGAAAACCTAGATATATTTTTGTATTTCCTTTTCCATTTGTTAATTTAAGTATTTCACTCTTGCTAAAAGGAAGGTTTGGCGCAAAAACTTCTCCAGATAAATAAATTGCGTCTACACCGACATCTAATGAAGCTCTAGCTTGTGAATAGGAATTGACTTTTACACTTAGCTTAGGTTTCTGCGCTAAAGAAGTTTTTTCCTTCAAAAGGTATCTGATTTCTTCTACCCTATTTTTATTAATTTCAATTTCATCTGTAGGTTTACTAAAAATTTTACCGGTACCTTCAAAACGTCTATTGATATATGAGAGTCCTGGTTTTCCAAATGAACTACAAGTAGAGAAATCTCTAATGCGAGCCTCATAAATACTTTGGGCATCTTTTTTTCTATCATAGTAAATAGGATCATCAATATATCTATTTATAGCGTCGCTGTAGTAATTAATCATGGTAACTAGATAATCCGCGTCTTTCATTCTTCCTTCTATTTTAAAGGAGAGGATACCTGACTCAATCATTTCAGGTAGATGTTCATACATATACATATCTTTAACAGCCATTGGATATTCTGTAGGATAAGCTAGGCCATCTTGTTTCATTGTAAAATCCCAACGGCAGGGCTTCATGCAAAGTCCTCGATTACTACTTTTTCCGAAAAGCATGCCACTGTACAAACATTGAGCACCATGGGCAATGCACATATCTCCATGAGCAAAATATTCGAATTCCATATCGGTTTGGTAATGCAAATTCTTTATGGTTTGTAAATCCATGTCCCTGGACGCAACAATCCTAGTAATTCCACAATCTCGAAGTGCTTTAATAGTTTCTAAGTTATGAACATTCATCATTACAGATGAATGGATAGTTAGGTTTAAGTTTAAACTATTAATAAATTCTAATATGCTAAAATCTTGAATAAGTAAAGCGTCTGGTCCAGCTTTTTCTAAGAATTTTAGATATTCCTCTGCATCTTTTAAATCTTGCTGACTAAAAAGATTGTTTACTGTTACATAAACTTTTTTATTTAAAGAATGAGCAATAGTGATTGCTTTTTCTAATTCATCATTTGACAGGTTATAATCTTTTCTATGCATACGCATATTTAATTTTTTGCCGCCCAAATATACAGCATCAGCACCGCTGTGAATAACCTTTTCAAAAATTTCGAAAGTTCCTGCAGGAACTAATAATTCTATTTCATTGTTGTTAAAATATCTACTCATATGAAAACACCTTCCTTTACTAGTGATATAACCTCTTTTTACACTTAGTGAAAAAGAGGTTATATATTATTACCATGGCATATTATTTAATAAATGAACTATTTGATAAATCTTGTAATTTGTAATTATTAGTAGTTAGTTTTTTTGCTTTAAGCCAAGTCATAACTTCCTGTAACT
>DAVZGU010000416.1:0-2662 GCA_052274215.1 Clostridium sp.
AAATTTAACGTTGGGTCTTTTCAAATATAGTAATATAGCTAAAGTTCGCCTTTGCTATGAAGAACTAAACCGCTAAAAACGGTGGCAGACAAGTGCTAATCATATTAATTTAATTTTTACTTAAATAAAATAGAAAGAAGTATCCTTATTTGACTAAGATACTTCTTTATTATAATACACACTTCCTATAAACTTTTATTGTCGAAATAAAAAATAAGGAAGTGTTATTATTTATGTCAGAATTAAGAGAAAAAATGAAAATGGATATGGATATGGAACTAAGGGGTTATAGTCCAATGACTATAAAAAGCTATATCAATCACGTTAGTAACTTTGCTAAATTTTACAACAAATCACCAAAGTATTTAGGTGAAAAAGAAATTTGTGACTATCTACATTATTGTATCATTTAAAAAAAATTAAGTGAAGGAACAGTAAATTATATTAATTCAAGTCTTAAATTTTTTTATACTAAAACTCTAAATAGATATTGGAATTCGGACAAAATTGCAAGGATGAAAGAACCATCAAAATTACCTGCTGTATTATCTCCAGATGAGGTTAAATCCATCTTTGATGTTACTGAAAACCTCAAGCATAAGGCAATTCTCATGACGGTCTACTCCGCAGGATTAAGAGTTAGTGAAGTTTGCAACCTAAAAATAACAGATATTGATAGTAAAAACATGCAAATATTAATTAGAGAGGGCAAAGGTAAAAAAGATAGATATTCATTGTTGTCTAAAGCAAATTTAGAAATCCTCAGAGAGTATTGGAGCAGATATCATCCTACGGAATATTTATTTTCTGGAAAGGGTCGTACAGATTCTATAAGTCCACGTAGTGTTCAGAAAACGCTCGAGAAATCTATAAAAAAAACTAAAATCACTAAGCATGCAACTGTCCATACGCTTCGCCATAGCTTTGCAACTCACTTATTGGATGCTGGTACGGATATCTGCTACATTCAAAGACTTTTAGGACATACCCGAATTACTACTACCACTATCTATTTACATCTTAGAAGGATGGATTTACTTAATATAAAGAGTCCGTTGGATATCCTCTTAGGAGAGAACGATGATTGAGATTCAAGATATATTCAATCAACATGGTGATGAATATAGGAGGAATCATCAGCTTCCGCTGAATATTTTAAAAACTATGATAGCTATTGAAGCTTGTAGAACAGCAGAGCTTGGTGGTCATGTAGACGAATGTGATGAATGTGGACACGTTAGGATTTCTTATAATTCCTGCCGAAACAGGCATTGTCCTAAATGCCAAACTTTATCCAAGGAAAGATGGCTTGAAAAAAGAAAAGAGGATTTATTATCCGTAGGATATTTTCATGTAGTTTTCACTATTCCTGAAGAGCTTAACTATATAACATTAACAAACCAAAAGGAAATGTATTCTATTCTATTTAAATCTGTTTCTGAAACACTACTTGAACTTTCAAGTGATAAAAAATATTTAGGAGCAGAAATTGGATTTATGGCAATTTTGCATACGTGGGGTCAAAATTTAATGAATCATCCACACGTACATTGCATAGTTCCTAGTGGCGGATTAACTTTAGATGGTAACCGATGGATAAATTCAAAAAAAGATTTCTTTATCCCAGTGAAAGTGCTTTCAAGAAAATTTAGAGGTAAATTTTTATTTTACCTTAAAAGAGCTTATTATAGTAATGCACTTAAATATACTACAGGAATTGAGGAATTAACAAAGAAACATATATTTCAGAGCTTCATAGATAAGTTATATAAAAAAGAATGGATTGTATATTGTAGACCTCCTTTTGGGAGTGCGGAGTACGTACTTGAATACCTTGGTAGATATACTCATAGAGTAGCGATATCTAATCATCGAATTGTAAATTTAGAAAATGGATATGTAACATTTAAATGGAGAGATTATAAAGACCATAATAAAGAAAAGTTTATGACACTTACAGTAGATGAATTTATTAGAAGATTTCTCATGCATGTTTTACCAAGAAAGTTTGTTAAAATTAGACATTATGGAATATTAAGCAATAGAAATAGGTCAACTAAGCTTCAAAAATGCAAAGAACTTACAGGAACAATAGAAAATAAAAATCAAAATTTAGAAGTTAAGTTAAGTGCAGCGGAGCTTCTTTTAAAGCTGACAGGGATAGATATAAATATCTGTTCTTGCTGTGGTAAAGGTAAAATGATTACAAAAGAGAAATTAAATCGCCAAAATTATTCGCCACCAGGAGGAATAAATAAAATAGCATAAAGTTTTTATTTAGGGGAGGGGGAAATTACGTCTATTTTTAGAAAATAATCATGGCTTAGAATGATTTAAGATGCATTTGTGGAAATTAAAGTTAATACTCTTAGTGTTAAAGAAAATTTCAGAAAGAGGGAAAAGATTGAATCTCCATAGTAGTGGAAACGCGGCATCGTTCTTTAGCTTGTTTCAGAAATTGAGCAACTTTAGTGGCTATCATCATTTAAGCATATACTTATGGTGATAGTTTTTATCGGCTCAACATCTGAATCCAAACCTATTCAAAACACGAACTTTTATAAAATCTAAAAAATTCAGGTTAAAGCTAATATAAAAGTATGGCCTAAAATAATTAAATCCTATCTTAGCTATTATTACCAACCCCAACATTTTTGTAATA
>DAVZGU010000417.1:0-2661 GCA_052274215.1 Clostridium sp.
GGATTTCAGGAAATTCAACTTATAATATAAAATAATAAAAGTGAAGCACTTAAAAGTATCTGATAATTCCAATATTTTTTTAGCATTGTCTCACCTCCTTGTAAAATTTTCTATAATTTGATATATGGTAGTTGCAATTCATCTTCATTTTTTTGAACCCATATAAACCATAATATCCTCAATTGTAGGTCTGGCAGTTTTAACCCCTGATAAATTTTGAAGTTTCAAATTTTTAGCACATAATCCTTCATATCCGAAAATTGTTTCCTTTATTCCTATAAGTCCAGATTTAATTTCAGCTGTCATAGATTCTCTTTCAATATGTGCAAGGAGATAGGTATCAAGCATTTCATCTTTCCCCTTAGAAAAAACAATTTTACCATTTTCAATCATTGTTATATAATCAGCAATTTTTTCAAGATCACTTGTAATATGAGTTGAAAATAGTATGGACCTTTGCTCATTTTGCATAAGTTCTAAGAGTAAATCAATTACGTCTGCTCTTGCGATTGGATCAAGGCCTGCTGTGGGTTCGTCGAGTATGATTAATTCTGGATTATGACATAGTGCCATTACAACTCCAAATTTCATTTGCATACCTTTTGAATAGGCTGACAGCTTTTTACTTGGATTAAGTTCAAAGCGTTTCATGAGTTCGTCAAATTTTTTATCATCAAAGGTTTTATAAAAGAGTGATATCATTTTTTTAATTTTAGTGGGTTTGAGGTTAAGGGGATAGATTAGACTGTCAAACACAACTCCTATTTTTGCTTTAACAGTTTCTTCGTTTCCAAACATAGGAGTACCATCGAAGAATACTTGTCCTGCTGTTTTTGGAATCATATTAAGTATTGTTTTAATAAGGGTGGTTTTACCTGAACCGTTCTTTCCTATAAACCCCATAATAGTTCCTTTTTCAATTGAAAAATTTATATCATTCAAAGAGAAATCTCCTATACTTCCATTCAAGTTTTTGATTTCCAAAGCCTTATTAGTCATTTTTACTACCTCCGTATATTTCATTTATAACTTTAAGCATTTCCTCAGGGGATATGCCACAAGCGTCTGTAAATTCTTTAATTTCAAGAAGTCGTTCATGAAGCATGTCAATGTGTATTGCCTTAACTTTTTTTCGGTCAATCTCTGCCACGAAGCATCCTCGTCCTTGTAAATTGATGACAATACCCTCTTTTCCCAGTTCTTCATAAGCACGTTTTACTGTTATGATTCCAACCTTCAAATCTTTTGCCATAAGCCTTATTGATGGCAATTGCTCCTTGGATTTTAGCTTTTCACTGAGTACCATTTCTTTTATTTGATTTTGTATTTGCTCATATATGGGCGTTTGCGAAAGGGCTGATATAAGAATATTCAAACATATGACCTCCTTGTCTACTGTTATTATACGATAGACACAGGGGGATGTCAATAATTTCTTTAAAATACAATTTATTAATTAGAGACTGTCCTTGACATGTTTTTTAAAAAGAATTAACATTATAATAATTAAAACTTAAGAGGGTGAGTCCTATAAAAAAAAGAATAGCTGTTGTAGCGTTGGATTATATGGCTGCAAAATTTTACGAAAATCAGATTAAAGAACTTTTTGGTGAGCTAGTAACCACAAGTGCTTATAATGTATTAAATGGATCAGTTAAAAAAATAAAGGAAGCTGATTTATTTGTAGTTTCAACCGATGCTTTCGAAAGCATTACGGATTTTCAGGAGTGCATTCCCATTGATGTTCCTAAAGTAGAAATTGCAGTGGCATTTACTAACAAATCTCTTGATATTTTAAGGAGTATTCCAAATGGAAGTAAAGCTTTATTTGTCAATCTCAGTGAAAAAATGGTGCGCGAGGCCATAACTAGACTCAGCCAACTAGGCATCAATCACATAGAGTTTACTCCATATTATCCTGGAGCTAAGCCAGTTAGTGGGTTCGAGCTGTCGGTAACACCAGGTGAATTACGTTATGTACCAAAAGATATAAAGACTACTATCGACCTTGGGCAGCGTGTGCTAGATTCAACCACTATGGTGGAAATCGCACTTAGGCTAAAATTTGATTACATATTAGAAAGCGAAAAATTCAAAAAATATTTCCGTTCTTTAGCTGTCAATAATTATAGCTTTAATCAACTGTTTGGAAGATCTCTTCAAATGGAAAGTCAATTTGAAATTTTGATGGAAATTATGGATGAAGGGATTATTGGTGTGAATGAGAATGATGTTGTTTTTGCTTGCAATTCAAGAGCGGTAGAAATTACAGGTGTTACGAAAGAACAATCCATCGATCATCTTGCTACGGTAATTTTCTCGTTTTTACCTTTTGAGGAGTGTAGGAGTACGCGAAAAAAGATAAATAATCGTTTGATTAGAGTGAGTGGTGTGGATATTACTGTAACCGTTACTCCTGTAATACGTGGAGATGAATATCTCGGTTCTTTTGCTACTATACAAAAATTTACTGAAGAAGAGTATAAACAACATAATCTGCGTATTCAATTACTTAATAAAGGGCACAAAGCTAAATATACCTTTGAGGATATCATCGGTGAGAGCGATGTAATAAAAAAAGCATGTACTATTGCTAAAAAAATGGCGAAAACCAATTCTACTGTTTTAATTACAGGTGAGAGCGGAACGGGGAAGGAACTT
>DAVZGU010000418.1:0-2661 GCA_052274215.1 Clostridium sp.
ATAATTTGAGTTGTACTTTTTAATAGATATTAAACATTTTTATATAGGTTGGGGGTGAAATTCATGAAAGATTATTTAATAAAATGGCAATATAATGTTATGAATCTGATAGGTGAAAAATTTATTTTTAATAATAATCCTCCTCATATATTTAAGTTTATTACGAATATACAATATGTTGATGAGCAGGATAGTATTAGATTGTTGGATATTGCAGTGCCAGATGGTAACGGGATGTTTCCAATAATCATTTATGTTCATGGTGGAGGATGGATGAGTGGCAATAAAAATAGTTATACAAGAATATGTAAAAGCTTTGCTAATGACGGATACTTAACATTTAATATTAATTATAGATTAGCACCAAAATACAGCTACCCAACACAAATTCAAGATATAGCCAGTGCAATAAATTGGGTTGAAAAGAATGCTGAAATTTATGGTGGAGATAAAACAAAAATATTTTTAGCAGGAGATTCCTCAGGTGCACATTTGATAAGTCATTATGTAACAATTTTAGAGAATGAAGACTTAAAAAAAATTACTAATATTGAAAAAGTAATTTCGATTGACTTTATAAAAGGTATCTTATTGTTTTATGGAGTGTACAATATTAGCAATTTAGATAAGCTTAATTCATCGATTATAAAAATACAAAATGAAAGTTTTTTAGGTAAGGATCTAGATTTATATAAAAAAAGAGTCAAGTTGACTTCGCCAATATTTTACATTAACAAAAAATTCCCTCCAGCTTTTATATGTACAGGTGAAGTAGATATTATACATCCTCAATCGGTTGAACTTGCTAAAGAATTAAGTAAATATAAGGTGAATTATAAGTTATTAATGCTAAGTAAACAGGAGTATCCTGAAGCAAAACATGCATTTTTGAATTTTTATAAAAGAAAATGTTCCAGAGTAGCAATGGATGAAGCAGTAAAGTTTCTTAATTCTATATAGAATATAAAAAAACTAAAAATGACCCAATGGGAATGATCTTATTCACATATCCATTATTAGTTTTTGTATTATATTTAGGATTAATTCTTAAAGAATAACGGGTATATGTCAAACCTGTATTCTTATACGAAGTAAGGCTAATTTATATTTTAAGAGGTGATGTAGTGAAGTCAATAGCAAATTACATCTCAATTGTGAGAATATTTCTTTCCCTCACATTACTTGTGGCAAAACCATTAAGTATAGTGTTCTTCGCAATCTATCTTGTTTGTGGAATCAGCGATGTTTTTGATGGATATATAGCAAGAAAAACAGATACCACAAGTAAATTGGGTGAAAAGCTTGACTCTGTTGCAGATTTGATAATGGTTGTGATACTGACAATTGTACTATATCCAATTATTAATTCAATTATAAATCCAACAGTTCAAATCATTGTTTGGATAGTTATCATCGGAATAGTTAGAGTGGTGTCAATGATAGTGGTCTTTGTAAAGTATAAAACATTTGAGATACTTCATACTTACGGGAATAAAATTACAGGGCTTGTGTTATTTACATTCCCACTATCACTTGCTTTTGTCCAATCAGATGTGCTCATGTATATAATTTGTATGGTTGCAAGTATCGCTGCTATTGAAGAATTATTCATTCATCTATTATCAAATGAATTGCAAGCAAATAAGAAAAGTATATTATCAAAATGAGCATTATCCATATCAATTAACAGTTAAGACAAATCCTTCTTAAGGTTCGTCATAAACAACTGTAAGAGAAAAGGATGGTGCAAATATATAGTGTTAACTATTACTAATAAATAATAAAAAGGGGTTGGATATGGATTATGGGAGAAATAAAAAGTCCCTATATAAGATTAAGAGAAAGATTAAATAAAAATGACTATGGAGATATAAATGATCTTCAAGGGATTTGTTTAGAAATGGATAGAGTAAAACTAAAATTAGAGATTGATTATAAGCTAAGCAGGGCAGAAGGAAAGATTGATACTTTAAGCAAAATTAATGAATTCATGTATTATGATGGAGATGAGCTTATAGGCTATGTTGGTATATGCTACTTTGGTGGAGCTACCTTAGAAGTAAATGGTATGGTACACCCAGGGTATAGAAGAAGGGGTGTATTTAAAAGGTTATTTTCTTTAGTTAAAGATGAATGGAGAAGAGGCGAAGCAACAAAAATGCTTTTGCTAAGTGATAATAATTCTAGTTCTGGACAGGAATTTATTAAATCCACAGGTGCCAGCTTTGATAACTCTGAATATGAGATGTTTTTAAGAAATAAATTAAAACAAAATACAATAGCACATGATGTAGTTTTAAGAAAAACTACAAATAAGGATGTAAAAGAAATTGCAGTGCAGGATTCTATATATTCAAATGTGGAATTCAAAGAAGAGGACATTTGTATGTTTGAGGAAGAAGAAAAATGTGGCGCAATTACTTATATAGCAGAAATTAAAAATAAAATCATAGGAAAAGTTCGTTTAGAAATATGTGATGGTGTAGGAGGTATTTATGGATTTGGTGTGCTTCCAGAATACCGTGGGAATGGTTATGGAAGAGATATTTTACTCTTATCAATAGAAAAATTGAAAGAGAAAAACTTAAAGGATATTATGCTTCAAGTGTCTGTAAAAAACAAAAATGCTTTAAATCTTTATAAATCTTGTGGCTTTGAAGA
>DAVZGU010000419.1:0-2652 GCA_052274215.1 Clostridium sp.
AGAGTATTAACTGCCACCTCCATGTCCTTATCATTATCTCCAACGACTATAAGATTGTGAGAATCATGAGCTATTGTTTGTGCTATGGAGCAATGCTTTAATCCTAATCCTTCTATAAATCCAACAAAATGCTTACCTGTGTTATGATGTCTTTCAATTACTGCTATTTTTAATACATCTCTTTCTGCCACTCTCTTTATATAACCAAGTTCGTTTTCTGTTTTTCTCTGCACCAATTTAGTTTGCACGGAATTTGGAATTAATTTTATAACATTTACAGCTTTAGCATTACTTTCGACTTTGAAAATTTCACTATCTATGAAATCCATATGCATGGACGATTTTATTTTTAAATCTACGTGTTTTGTGCCCGGTAATTCTTCATACTCTTTACCATTTTTTATAACTTTTATTATATTTACGCTCTTTAAGTCTTCAAATAGCACTAAATCTGCTTTATATCCTGGTGCTATCGCTCCTCTATCCAATAACCCATAACATTTAGCTGCATTAAATGAGGCCATTATAAACGCATTTATAGGATTAATCCCCTGTTTTATAGAAATCCTAATACAGTTATCTATAGATCCACTCTCTAGCAAATCGTCTATATGTCTATCATCACTGCAAAATAAAAATCTTCCGAAATTATTCTTGGTAACAGCGGGAAGTATGTCCTTTAAATTTCTTGCAGCGGATCCTTCTCGCAGCATTACGTACATTCCCCTACTAACTTTGAGTAATGCTTCTTTGGCATTTTCGCTTTCATGATCTGTTCTTACACCACAGCTTAAGCATGCATTTAACTCCCTAGGCGATATATTAGGACAGTGACCATCTATATGTTTGTGCTTTGCTATATCTATTTTTTTTAATATATTCTCATCCTTATTTGCAACCGCGGCCACATCCATTACTTCACCGAGACCTAAAACTTGCTTATTATTGATTAACCTTTCGAAATCATTAGCATTAAGAACGCATCCACTGTCCTCAAAATTTGTTGCTGGAACACAAGATGGTAACATGTAAAAAATATCTATAGGTGCTTTTTTACTATTCTTTATCATAAAGTGAATACCATTCATTCCTTCTACATTAGCTATTTCATGTGGATCAGCTATTATCGTAGTTACACCTTTTTTAATTACCACCTCTGCAAACTGCCTAGGCATAATCATGGAGGATTCTATGTGTACATGCGAATCAATGAATCCTGGCGAAACATATAAATCTGAGCAATCAATTTCAGCGATTCCATCGTATTCACCAATTCCTATAATAGTATCGCCAAGTATAGCAATATCCCCTCTATCTATATTTTCAGTAAACACATTAATAAAATTCGCATTCTTTAGCACTAAATCTGCCTTACCCCTTCCCATCGCTGCATCAATGTTTTTCCGAGTCTGCTCCATATGCTTCCCTCCTCTAATAATTTTAAAACACCCTTGTATTAAATTATTATGGAAATGCTTACAGTATTCCTCATTACTAAGTTAATTTAAAAATTTTTGGCAAATAAAAAAAACACAGCTATTGCTGTGCTATGCTTTCCTTAGTTTTTAACTGTATTTTATTGAACCAATCAACGTATATATAAAATAAACTAACAACATCTTGTTGATTATATAATAATATTTTTTCTTTTTTCTCTTGAGGCATTCTATTTATATAGTCAGCATCTTTCACTATTTTACCAAAGGTTTTAGCTAAATTAGAACCGCTAATTACTTCGCTTTCGCGATCAATCTCAAATATCTTTTCTAGAGCTTTAAGCCCAATACATGTTCCTTCAGCTTTTTCATAACATTTTTGCAAATCCACTTCGCCAAAATACCCTTCTAGTATAAAATCTATTTTATGAGCTTTTAACAAATAGTTTATAACTGTAAAATCATTATTCCCTGAAAATGTAACGATGCATTTTTTATTATACTTCATTTTCATTTCCTCAAAATAATTTTTAGCTAAAGATAATATTTCTATAGCATCTTTTTTATTTTCCGCCATATATTGGGTAACCTTTAACTCATTTGAAATTTCATCATAATAGCAGCACCCAAAAACTCCTATACATATGGGCTTTTTATAAATGTAATGTTCTAAATCAAAAAACAATGCATCTTTAAAGAGTTGCTTATTTCCGTCTATAATAAGGGCCCCTTCCACTGAAATTTCCCCTACCTTAATATTACTAAGTTTTGTAATCACAATATCACTCTTTTCTACTAATTTACTGAATAGCAAAACCGTAAATTTGCACATGTCTAATTTAAACCTCTGCTCTATTTATATGTTATCACATTTCCACTATTTTATAAAAGCATTTTATAAAATTTAATGATTTTTCTTGTTACTTTATATTGACACTAATAGATAACCATGTTAAAATTACAATTGAGAATTGTTTTCATTAAGGAGTGATTATTATAAGTATTTACGATTTAAAGCCAGGAGATAAAGCGCTCATCGAATCTGTTTGTGGGGATGATAAGTTTGCTAAAAGATTACTCGCATTAGGCTTCATAGAAGGTACCGAGGTTAAATTAGTAGCTACAGCGCCTCTAGGAGATCCTATAATTATAAATTTACGCGGTTTCAATTTAGCCATTAGAAAAAACGATGCTAAAAATATATCTATAAAAAATG
>DAVZGU010000420.1:0-2633 GCA_052274215.1 Clostridium sp.
CTTAATAAAACAGTTTTCATCTCATTTTTTATGAGCAAGCTTACAATAACTGTACTTAATAATAATACCGTAAAAAAAGTAGCTAAGGTTATAAAAACTAACTTTCCCTTTAATGTCTTTGATTTTTCATTTTTCATTTGCACCGCTCCTTTAATATAAAAACTTAAGTCCTGTGTTTAACAGTTAATCTCTTAAAACAAAGTAACTTTGCTAAAAAATTCATTTTTTCTCCATTAAATTACAATTCATCGCTACATATTATACCATAAACCATTGCAAATTTGCACTTTTGTAAAGATTGTCCCCCGATAAGCACGATTTTTTTAGGCATCATACATATAACTCCATCTTTCAAAAACCCATTACACTTAAAATTAGATAATCACTACTTGCACCAAAAAAAATGAAGCAACTAATGTTGCTCCATCATCATAAAACTACATGCACTATCATTATTAGAGTTCTCTTCCAAATTGAGATTTCATTAATTTCAATCTCAAAATCATTCTTAGTATTATCATTACAATAGTCATGGTGTCTAGCTTCTGCTCTACATTTTTTCTTCTCTTATATGGTGATTTACTTGAAAAGGCAAGAAATACATCATAATTTTCATAGAAGTCTATCTTGGAAAGAATACTTTTCCTGCTTTAAACGAATTGATAACATAGTCCATACTTCCGATGCGGTATATCATTACTAACTGATGTTGTATCTTCCTTCTGTTTAGGTACTTCTTTAGTTATAGTCTTATTTGCTTCTATTTGTTTGGGCTGCCTGTTGGTGTGGTCTTTTTCTGTGTTTGCTGAATTGCAACTGTTGGGGAGGATATGTTCAGCTGTACGTGAGTAGCCAGTTAAGCTGAACATAACATTAATTCCAAAAGAAAACTTATATTCTTTTTCATATTTCTTATTTTAATCCCTTATAATATATTTTTTTATATCTATTCCCATAATAATACCATCATACTTATATTCTAATTCAACCAATTTACGTTAATAATACATTATCTTTTAACAAATTACTGATTTAAAATATCAATATATTTGGCATTTACTGACGGTATTGAACTATTTGCTCCTAGGATAGACCTATAAGTCATAATACCCGTAAATTCTCCATAAAAACTAACAATATCATTTTGTAATATTCTATTATTTCCACTTTGATTTATAAAATTCACATATACAACCTTACTATAATCGTATCCATAAGCATCCTTCTCAACTGATATCCTTAGTATAATCGAGCTACCAGACTCTGTTATTTGTATTACTTCGCCCGAATACTTTACTTTCCTTACTAAATAATTGTTTGCATTTCTTGCAATGCTATTATATGAAATATAGGCGCATTCCTTTTTTACCTATGGAGGTGATGCCCTGAAAAAGATTGTAATAGCTAAAATGAGATGGATACCAAGAAATTTAGGTGGTCTTTTAGCACCACAAATAGAAGGTAATTATTATCCAGTAATATGGGCAAAATAAAACTGGATGATAACCATGCCATAGGGAATTTACATATGTGGATGCAAGAGGCTTTTCAATTTGATAATGAAGCGGCTAACTAAAAGATATTAAATCATGGAGGGGATAAAATGAGTTTTAAGATTATTGCAGACTATCATACTCATACTAATATTGCAAAGGGACATATTCCCTTACTAAATATTATTTTGGGAGAACATGCAAAAGGAAGTATTGAATCAAATGTTAAAGCTGGAATAAAAAGAGGATTAAAAGAAATTGCCATAACAGACCATGGTTATAAACATATTGCCTTCGGGATGAAGTTAAATCAATATGAAAAATTACGTAAATTAATTGATGATCTTAATAAGAGTTCATTATTGAAGGAGAATGACTTTAAGATTCTTCTTGGGGTAGAATGTAATATTGTTACTGAAAAAGGGGATATAGATATTAAAGATGAAGTAATTGATTACCTGGATATAATTTGTGTGGGTTATCATCCTGGAGCAGTACAAAATCCATTTTTATTAAGGAATTATACAGAAGCCGCAATTAATGCTATTAAAAAATATAAAATCACAATATTAAACCATCCTTTAGAGCATGTTAATCCAGATATTATCGAAATTGGAAAGGTTGCTGTTGAAAGAAATACTGCTTTGGAAATTAACAGAGCTCATAGGAATATGGATATTAAAACAATAAAAAAGTTAAAGAATATGGGTGTTAAATTTTCATTGGGAAGTGATGCACACAAATCGGAGGATGTAGGGAATTTTGGTAAAGCTTATAATATTGCAGTTGAGGCAGGCCTTACAGATGATGATATTGTTAATGCTGATGGAAGTGCACATAGATCAATGAAATTATTAAGAGATTAGGTTTGGTAGTGGTAACGGATTGTTTTCTAATCATATTCTTAGTTATGAATTTCTAAACTTTATTTCCATTCCGACAATTACTCTTAGAGTCCTTCAGATCTACCTTTTTTTGCGTTGCAACATATTATATTTATTTTATGTATAAAGGATTGTAGAAACATTTATGGCATTAGAGAAAGCGTGTTCAAAGAATGTTTAATATCAATGTTTAATGCATATCCTACAGTTATTAAAACAAAACTAAAAAATAGGAAATCAGGTGATTTAAATGATT
>DAVZGU010000421.1:0-2633 GCA_052274215.1 Clostridium sp.
AAAAGAGATTGCGATTAGTAATTTTTAGTTACAATAGGAGCAACGGTGCTTAGTGGAGTTTTAAGCTATTTTGTTATTACGCCTACTTATAAAGCTGATATATCGGTAATAATTGGAAAAATAGAAAGTAAATCTGTGGCATCACAGGATAATTATAATGATGTAATTATGTATCAAAAATTAGTTAAAACATATAGTGAGTTTGCTAAATCAAGAAAGGTTTCAGAACATGTTATTAAATCACTTAATTTAAAAATAGAACCTGATGAGCTTCAAAAAATGGTAGCAGTAGAACCTAAAGGAGATACTGAATTTTTAACGATAACAGTTAAGTCTAAGGATCCAAAAGAAGCCATGAACATTGCTAATCAGTTAGCTAAATCATTAAAATTTATAAGTAACGATGTTAAAAAATCAGATAATGTACAACTTTTAGACGAAGCATTAGAACCTACAAAGCCAGATAGTCCAAATCCAAAGTTAAACATGGCAATTGCATTTTTCATTGGACTCATGGGTTCACTGGGAATAGCATTTTTATTTGAATATTTAGATAACACTGTAAAAAGTCAAGAGGACATAGAAAAATTAACGGGATTACCAGTTATAGGTATTATTCCTTTAACTCTAGATAAAAAATAGGAGGATGAGAATATGTTGAAAAAATTAGTAACATTAAGAAATCCAAAATCGAGAACAGCAGAAGCTTTTAGAACATTAAGAACAAATATTCAATTCTCTTCCTTGGATAAAGAATACAAAGCTATAGCAGTTACTTCATCTGGTGCTGGAGAAGGTAAAAGTACAGTAATGTCAAATTTAGCTATAACTATGGCCGAAAGTGGTAAAAATGTTATTCTTGTAGATTGTGATTTTAGAAAACCTTCAATCCACAAGAAAATGGGAATTACCAATTCTGTAGGATTAACAAATATATTAGTTCAAGGTGTGAAAAAAGAGGAATGTGTTGTTAAGTCAACTGTTAATAATCTTTTTATATTAACGAGTGGCCCGGTGCCACCAAATCCAGCAGAGTTATTAGGAAGTAAAAAAATGCGAGATTTTATTGAAGGGCTAAAAAGTGAATTTGATTTGGTTCTTATTGATGCGCCACCAGTTCTTGCAGTAACGGATGCACAAATTATATCTACAATAGTAGATGGTGTAATTTTTGTAGCTTCATATGGTGAAGCTCAAAAAAATGCATTGGTAGATGCAAAACAATTGATTGATAAGGTTGGTGGAAAGATATTGGGAGTTGTATTTAATAAAGTCCCTCAATCTGTAAGTGGTTATTATGGTAAATATTATAAGGGCTATTATGGAAATGAAAACTAAAGGTTTAGAAGGTGTAAATTTATGATAGATTTTCATAGTCATATAATATATGCTATTGATGATGGATCAAAGAGCCTCAACATGTCTCTTGAAATGTTGAAAACGGCAGATAGTGAAGGTGTAGAATATATTTGTGCTACTCCTCATTTTATAACTGAAGAATTCGAATTTAGTCACGAGGAATATATTGAAAAAATAGATAGATTAGTTTTAGCCTCTAGGGAAGAAAATCTTAATATTAGGATTTTATCTGGACTAGAAATTTATATGCATCCAAATTTGCCAAAACTCTATAAAGAAAAGAAAATTTGGGGAATTAACAACTCGGAATATCTACTTATTGAGCTTCCTATGGGGCAATTTCCTCTGTACACTGAAGATGTATTTTATGAATTAATGTTACTTGGGGCAAAACCCATTTTAGCGCATCCGGAGAGAAATCTTAAGATTATGAAAAATCATGATTTGGTTATTAATTTAATTAACCAAGGGGTATTGATGCAAATAAATTCTGGTAGTTTATTAGGTGATTATGGTAAAGAAGTTAAAAAAACAGCTGAAGAATTTGTAAAAAGGAACATGATACATATGATGGGTAGTGACGGACATAATATTACGAGCAGAAAAACTAAGATAAAAGAAGCTTATGAAATTGTAAAACATAAAAATCAAGATGTATATAACTGGATTACTGAAAATCAAACTAATATTATTAATAATGTTTCCTCGTTGGAAGTCTTAGAATTAAAACTTAAAAAAGGAAAAGGCAGAATTTCATTTTTCAATATTTTCAAGTAAATTTCGAAAAATAAGATTGCAATATAGAAATATATTATTTGAGGGGAGAAAAACTATGAGAGTTAAAAAAGCTATAATTCCAGCAGCAGGACTTGGCACAAGATTTTTGCCAGCAACAAAGGCACAACCTAAAGAGATGTTGCCAATTGTTGATAAGCCAACAATACAGTATATTATAGAAGAAGCAGTAGCGTCTGGGATTGAGGAAATATTAATTATAACAGGAAGAAATAAAAGAGCAATCGAAGATCATTTTGATAAGTCGATTGAACTTGAACAACAATTAGAGAAGAACGGTAAGGAAGACACCTTAACAATGGTTAGAGATATATCTAATATGGCAAACATTTATTACATACGTCAGAAAGAACCTAAAGGACTAGGTCATGCTATAGGTTGTGCAAAAACTTTTGTTGGAAATGAACCTTTTGCTGTAATGCTCGGCGATGATGTGGTGGATAGTGAAGTGCCATGTTTAAAACAACTCATAGATTGCT
>DAVZGU010000422.1:0-2631 GCA_052274215.1 Clostridium sp.
AATGCTATTAATATATTAAAAAGGATAACAGAGAGATTATTTAAATAATCTCTCTGTTATCCTTTATTTTATTAAAAGAAACATAATTATTTTTTTAATAAAAATGAGCAAAATCAATTAATTTAGAAAGCACTTGATTTTTATTGTGCATAAATATTATGTTAAATGAATAATAAAATGAGAAAAAACATTGCATTATTATAAAAAACAATATATAATAAACAGAATTAAACCAGTTTTTACAAGGAATATGGCTAAAAAACAGTTTTTAAAACATATATATAAGAAAAACATACGATATACATAAAAATGAATAAATATTCATAAATGTCTTTTATTATTTAGAGGAAATTTTAGGTTTACTAAGGAGGAATTAGTGTGGAGGGTAAGTTGATTTTAGAGAGTGGAATAATATTTGAAGGGAATATATTTGGGTATTTAGAAGAGAGTGTCGGGGAAGTGGTTTTTAATACGGGTATGACTGGATATGAAGAAATTTTAACGGACCCATCTTATTATGGACAAATAGTGACTATGACATATCCGCTCATCGGGAATTATGGAATTAATTTGGAAGATGTAGAGTCGAAGTTTCCGAAGGTAAAGGGGTTCATCGTTAGGGAGAAATGTGATTATCCTAATAACTTTAGATGCGAAATGGATTTGGAAGGCTATTTTAAGCAAAACAAAATAATAGGACTCGAAGGCATCGATACAAGGGCGTTAACAAAAATACTTAGAAATAACGGGACTATGAAAGGCATTATTGCTACGAAGGAACTTACGAAAAGCGAAATAAATCAAAAACTTGCGAGTTTTAATAATAACGATGCGGTGATGAAAGTTACAACAAAAGGGTGCTGCACAATTGAAGGCTCGGGACGACATGTGGCTATTATGGATTTTGGAATAAAGGAAAACATACTACGTTCGTTCAAACAGAGAAATTGCAAATTAACAGTATTTCCTGCGGATGCAAAGGTAAAAGAGATATTAAAGGTTAACCCTGATTTAGTGTTTTTATCGAATGGACCTGGAGATCCTCAGGATTTGCAAGAGGTAATAAAGACACTAGGAGAACTTATAGGCAAAAAACCTGTAGTTGGAATTTGCCTAGGGCATCAACTTTTAGCGTTATCCCTTGGTGGGAAAACTGAAAAACTTAAGTTTGGACATAGGGGGTGCAATCATCCGGTTAAAGATATAGAAGAGAATAAGGTTTATATTACATCGCAAAACCACGGATATTATGTGAGTGAACTGCCAGAAGATATGGAGGTTACACATATAAGCGTAAATGATGGAACGATAGAAGGGATGAGACATAAAAAGCTACCGATACTTAGCGTGCAGTTCCATCCGGAGGCTTGCCCAGGTCCTAAAGATATAGATATTATTTTCGATAAATTTCTGTCACTGATATAGGATGGATATTTAAAACTGAAAGTTGAGAAATGAAAGTTAGGAACTAATAAAATTAGGATGCATAAATAGGAGCTAAGAAGAAATAACATATAGGAGGGTTCATATGCCGTTAGATAAAAGCATTAAAAAAGTACTAGTAGTTGGGTCGGGGCCGATAATAATAGGGCAAGCTGCGGAATTTGATTATTCTGGAACGCAGGCTTGTCAAGCGTTAAAAGAGGAAGGCGTAGAAGTTGTACTTGTGAATAGCAATCCGGCAACTATAATGACTGATAAAGAAGTTGCTGATAAAGTTTATATAGAACCTTTAACTATAGAATTTTTGGAAAAGGTTATTGATAAGGAAAGACCAGACAGTTTGCTTGCGGGTATGGGAGGGCAAACGGGACTCAATTTAGCGGTTGAACTATTTGACAATGGAATTTTGGAAAAATATAATGTGAGGGTAATTGGAACCACGATAGAAGCAATAAAAAAAGGTGAGGATAGAGAACTTTTTAGAAATCTTATGCAGGAAATTGATCAACCGGTAGTAGAAAGCGCGATTGCTACAGATATAGCAGGGGGATTAAGTTTTGCGAGTGAAATGGGATATCCCGTAATTGTAAGGCCGGCATATACTATGGGAGGGAGTGGAGGCGGAATTGCTGAGTCAGAGGAGGAACTGATTGAAATTCTGGAACTAGGATTACAATTAAGCTCTATAGGACAAGTTCTTTTAGAAAAAAGTATTAAAGGGTGGAAAGAGATAGAGTATGAAGTTATGAGGGATGGCAATGGCAATTGCATTACCATATGTAATATGGAGAATTTAGATCCTGTGGGAATACATACTGGAGATAGTATTGTTGTAGCGCCAAGCCAAACTCTTTCTGATAGAGAATACCAGATGCTTAGAAGTGCATCTATTGATATCATAAACAGTGTAGGAATAGAGGGCGGATGTAATGTGCAACTTGCACTTAATCCCAAAAGTTTTGAGTATGCAGTTATAGAAATTAATCCAAGAGTGAGCAGATCGTCTGCGCTAGCTTCGAAAGCTACGGGATACCCTATTGCCAAAGTGGCGGCTAAAATAGCGCTGGGATATGCACTTGATGAGATAAAAAATGCAGTAACTCAAAAAACCTATGCTTGCTTTGAACCTTCGCTAGACTACGTGGTAGTCAAAATTCCCAGATGGCCTTTTGATAAATTTGAGGGTGC
>DAVZGU010000423.1:0-2626 GCA_052274215.1 Clostridium sp.
AGAAACAGAGAATCATATGATTCCCTATTTCTTTTATTTATTAACAAATTTTTAAATTTAAAACACATAAAAAATATCTTTTGTGGGAAAATAGCAGTGAAGGAGTGATGAAAATGGAAATGAACACCAGAGACACTATTATGAAAAAATTATTAGATGCACAAGAAAATACTAGAGATTATCAATCATTTGCAAGGGAAGTATCGGAAGAAGCAGTAAGTAATACATTTAGGGAATTTGCGGAACAATCTGCAATGCAAGCTCAAAAATTGCAAGAATTGTTAAACGTGCATGACGGAAAGTAGTAATATTAGCTAGCTAAATTAAGTTACTCATAACTCATATTATATTACAGCACTAAAAGTGATAATTAACAAGGGTAAAGCCACTTGGCTCATTGAGCATCAAGTGGCTTTAAATTCTAAGTTTTATAAAACTCTTTTTATAAGTTTACCCGTTGTTCTTTAATAAGACCTTTTCTATATGCTGTAAGAAGCGACTCTAAATCTTTAATTTGATCCTGAATATCGAGGCCTACATCCGTATCTATTACACGTATACGATTCGTAGATTTTTCTAGAACTATAGTAGAAGAAAGAATATCCTTACCTTCATCGATAGCCTTTTGCGTAGATTCAAAAGGTGCATGGGATGCTAAAAGCAATCCATAGGAATTATAAATAAGGGTATAACCAGCGATGCCTGTTTCTGGTTGGTAAGCCTTAGAAAAACCACCATCGATAACTAAAAGTTTACCATTAGCTTTTATAGGACTCTCTCCTTGTATAGTTTTTACAGGAACATGACCATTTATAATATGTGAATCGGTGGGGGTTAATTCAAATTCAGTTAATATATTATTACATATTGTTTCATCATCCCTATATTTATAGTATGGATTTTTAACTTCAGTATGAGCGCTTTTGTCATTTATAAAATATCGCTCAAAGGTAGTCATTCTATCCTTCCCAAATAAAGGAGAATTACAACCACACCACAAATACCATATGGTGTCCAAGGCATAAAGCTTAGATTCTGAATTTGCCTTGCCAAAATAAGCTTCTCTTGCTACTCGTTCAGTTCTATCTATATAGGATTTTCCGCTATAAGTGATATTATCTATTTTCATTTTCTTAAAACTACCATCATCATTCAGTGCAACGCATCCATGATAAAGCAAATTGGAGTTATATCTTAAGTACATACTACCTTTAGAATATAAGAAACGTATATGCTTTTGGAGCTTTTCACTATTTGAGAAAGAAGATTTAAGTTTATCAATAAGTTCTCTTTCCTCTTCGGTTAATTTATAAGGGTCACTTGGATCTATAGTTGGAAAATTAGTATCGTTTAGCGTATATTCTTTTCCCTCAATTTCAATGGTACCCTTTTCATAATCTATCTCATCAAGAAGTAGCCTGTCCTGCATTTCATAATTAGGACGCCTTTTTATTACCGCGCCTTCAAGTTTAAATTGAATTATAGAAATGGCTTTATGCATTTGCGACATTAGTTTAAGGTCTTTTTCTCCATAATTATCTTCAGAAAGAACTTTAGGTTTAAAGGATTTACATGGGTCATCCTTATAAAAATGTAGAGCGAAGGTTGCCAGGGGCAATAAGTTAATACCATAACCTTCTTCGATAGTATCTAAATTTGCATACCTCGTTGAAATACGAAGAACAGTAGCAATGCAACTTTCAGAGCCGGAGGCCGCTCCCATCCAAAGTATATCGTGGTTACCCCATTGTATATCAATAGAGTGGTAATGCATAAGGGTATCTAAGATTATATGAGCTCCAGGTCCTCTATCATAAATGTCGCCTAAAATATGAAGCCTATCTACTGTAAGCCTTTGAATTAGGTTTGAAATAGCAATTATAAATTCTTTAGCTCTCCCAATTTTAATTATGGTTTGAATAATTCCATTGTAATATTCCTGTTTATTAAAAGTACTTTGTTGTTCGTGAAGTAATTCTTCAATAATGTACGAAAAATCTGCAGGCAGTGCTTTTCTGACTTTAGATCTAGTATATTTTGAAGAAATGGTTCTACAAATTTTAATAAGTTTATGAAGAGTGATTTTGTACCAATCATCGATATCATCCTCTTCTTTAAGTGCGAGGTCTAATTTTTGTTCAGGGTAATATATAATGGTTGCTAGTTCTTTTTTTTCACTATCTCTAAGTGAATTACCAAAAATATCGTTAATCTTTCTTTTGATTACGCCAGAGGCATTCCTAAGAACATGGTTAAAGGATTCATATTCACCATGAATATCTGTAAGAAAATGCTCAGTTCCTTTAGGCAGATTTAAGATAGCTTGCAGATTTATTATTTCAGTACAAGCATCTGGAATTGTGGGATACTTGCTAGCCAACAACTTAACATATCTCAAATCTTCCTCTATAGCATCAATTGGTGTCTCACTAGAAAATATCATTTTTGACTCTCCTTTGTAATAGAAATAATTCTATTGTATAGCTCATTTAATATAAAGGCTACACTTAATAGTATAATACATTATTATAGATTATTGTAATATTAATGCAAAGTATTTTTTATTTTAAATCAGGGTATTCACCCGTGAAACCGGGTTGTACGGAAAGTATGTGATTCAAAAGCT
>DAVZGU010000424.1:0-2595 GCA_052274215.1 Clostridium sp.
TTTTATGCTGATTTTGAGTAGAAGAGCTTGGCTGTTATTGGCAAGTACTTTTGGAGAAATTTCGGCAAACTATTTTACTGAATTTATCCCAGTATATTTTTCCCATTTAACTGCTAGAATATAGATTTTCTGTGCTCCAATCTATAGCTCTTTCCAATCATGTTAAAAAGTTCGCACCTATAAGATATTCTATCTAATACAGCTGTTGTTAATGCTGGGTCTCCTAAAAGTTCTACCCATTCTTCGAATCCTTTGTTAGAAGTTATAATTAGTGATGCTTGTTCATGAAGGGATGATATTAATTGAAAGAACAAATTAGCCTCATCTCTAGTTATAGGAAGATATCCGACCTCATCAATTATAACGAGACTTGAAGAAAGGATTCTATTTAGTTTACCTTTACTTTTTCTTGATATCTGCTGAGTTTTCAAAACATGCATCAGATTATCCATAGTTACAAAACTTACCTTATAACCTGCCTCAACGGCTTTGTAACCCAAGGCAATAGCTGTGTGAGACTTCCCAACGCCCGGTGGGCCTAAAAATATAAGATTATACATCCTATCTATCCATTCCATTTCCATGAGTCTGTTTATTTGTTTCTTTGTTATTGATTTTTGAAATAGAAAATCAAATTCCTCCATTGTCTTTTTAACTGGAAAGTCAGCATATTTAAGTCTTTTTTCTTGTGCTTTCTGATCTTTCAAATCAACCTCATTTTTAAGTATTGATAACAGAAAGTCTTGATAGGAAACATTACCTAACTCACCTTTTTCAATAATTTTATCTGCATCTACATTTAAATAGTTTAGCTTAAGATTTTTGGCATACTCTTTGATTAATTCTAATTTCTCCATGAATGCTTGTCCTCCTTCAAAGCATCAATATAGTCACTTATACTTCTTACTTCCGGTTTTACACCTCTACACTTTAATGGTATAGATAACTTATCAATAACAGAATTTTTATTAACTTTTGTATCAGCCTGTATCGCAAGATATTCAAGAGTCTCTTTAAACATTCCAGCACTCCACAAGTTTCGTATAACACAATAATTCAAAGCTTGTTCTATTAGCGAAGCTTCATATGAATGTACTATATTTAGTATTGATCCAAATTGATCCTTGCAGTATCTTGGTTTTTCACGTTTTATGCCATCTAGTAGCATTTTTGCATTTTCAGTTTTACCGAGAGCAAAAAACAATCTTTCATAAACTTGGTCAATAGAACTATGAATATCCCTTTCGGGATGAATTATTTTTATAAGTTCACCCTGCCTTGTGCTTACTTGATGACTTGCTATTAATACACCTGTATCAAAATCAACTATATTCATTTTGGAGCCTTTTATCATTAATTTAAGTTCTTTACCTGGGCTATAAGTTCCTTTGGGCACTTGATACCTGTTCTGTTTATACAAAATTACATTGTTTTTTCGTACAGCATAAGTTAAACTAGTATTAGATGAATTTTTTTCAAAGAGTTCAGGTACTGGTAGCAAGTGTTTCTTTTCGAGAGCAAACACTTCTGCCGGTATTTTTTTCGTTATTTCATGTTTTTTACCATTGCCTGTTCTATCTAGCCATTTGAATGAGTCTTCATTAAAGGAATCAACATCTATAAATACTCTGTTTATAGCAAAGTTATATTTTGAGTATTTTACCACAGATTCTATTTTCCCCTTACTTTGAGGATCAAAACCTCTACAAAGCCTAACTTTATATTTCATAGTATTAATATAATTTTGAAAACCTTCGGTATAAATAATGTCTCCAGAATTCTCGGATACTGCAAGCACACGATCTTGGTCATACACTATTTCAATAGGCATACCACCAAGATATTCAAAAGCTCGATTATGAGCATCAATAAAAGAGGCGGTAGTAAATGGTTTGTCTGTCCAAAGTATGTATTTATACCTTGAATGTGATAAAACCATTGCAAAGCAATACACTTTTACTTTGTTTCCATTTAATCTTTTGAGCCATATTTGACCCATATCAACCTGAGCTTGGTAGCCAATGGGAAGTTCATGTACCTCCTCAAATTGTCTTATTGGCGAAGCCTTAGGCAGATTGTATTCTTTCCTTAAATTACTAATATAAAGCCTTAAAGACCTTTCTTTAAATTTTACATCACCATATCTTTCCTTTATCCAATCAAGTACTTGTGCTGCTGACATATCTCTGAAATCAGTAATCCATTCTAAAATATCATCTTTGTAGATATCAATTTTTTTATGTCTATTCTTCGATTGAATAGTGACTTTAGTATATTCACCAGGATCCATGTCCCAATACTTTTGAACTGTTTTGTAATTTATATTTAGAGCTCTTTCAACCTGTGATTTATTAAATCCAAGTGCTTTATATTGTTTTATTTCACTAAACATATTCCATCCTTTCAATTTTAAATTCCCCCTCTGTAAAATATATCTCTAATTGTATCAGAGAAGGAATTATTATTGTACTTAACTGGAAATTATTCTCCCTTTTTGTTTGCCGAAATATCACCCTTTTAGTTTACCGCTAACATTAGGTGGTCTTTTAATGAAAACTGCGGAGTTTCTTATGAAAAATTACTAGATACCTATTA
>DAVZGU010000425.1:0-2589 GCA_052274215.1 Clostridium sp.
TAGAAGCTTATATGTCAAAAATAAAGGGTATCGCCCAAACTAAGGTTGGATATGCTAATGGTACAAATAAGGAACCTACATACGAAGAGGTTTGTAAAGGAAATACTGGACATACAGAAGCATGTTTAATAAGTTATGATGAAGCATTGATATCCCTAGAAAAAATATTAAATAAATTTTGGGGAATAATAGATCCTACTGTTTATAATAGACAAGGAGCTGATATCGGTCATCAATACAGAAGTGGTATTTATTATACTGATAAGAAAGATTTAGACATTATATTAAGAACAAAGGATGAGGCCCAAAGTAGATTCGATAAGCCAATAGTTACAGAGATACAATCTCTTTCTTGTTTTTATGATGCTGAAGATTATCACCAAAAGTATCTACAAAAAAATCCCGGTGGTTACTGTCATATCAATTTAAATGATGATTAAGTTAAATTAATTGATTCTTAAAAATTCCTTGTTTTTTTCAGGGAATTTTTTTTTGCTTATTCAATATTTTCAATAGCCATTTTATATAATTAGACATATAATTAGACATATAATTATATTGAAATGCTATGAGAGGGAGGATTTATTTGCCAAATAAAAAATTGCTTGATAATTCTGAAGATATTATAAAAAAGTGGCAATTATTTGTTTCAAAGGGTATTTTAAATAAAAATGGACTTCGAGATATTATCTCAAAGTCTTGGGAACGAAGTAAATTGAATGATATAGATCCATTTAAAAAGGATTTTCCAATTGAACTTACGCAGGATGATCTAGAAAAGAGGTATAAGGAATTTATGCCTTTATTACAGACAGCTAAACCATTTATGCAAACACTGTACAATCTAATACAAAATTCGGATTTTATGATTCGTTTAACAGATAGAGATGGATATGTGTTAGATCATATTGGAGAGGATAGTTTAATGTGGCAAAATAAATCTCTGGTATTACAAGATGGATATAATGTAAAAGAAGAAGTAATAGGTACGAATGCTATTGGGCTTTCATTAATAACTGGTGAGCCAATACAAGTACTTGGTGGCGAACATTATTTACATGAGTATCATAATTGGACTTCGTCTGCATGTCCTATAAAAAATGAAAAGGGCAAAGTTTTAGGGGTATTAAGTATCACAGGTAACTATGAATTTGTACATCCACATACTTTAGGTATGGTAGTAGCCGCAGCGAAGGCTATAGAAAAAGAAATGAAGTTAGAGTATTACAATAAAAAATTAAAAATAGTTAATGAACAATTTCATCAAATTACAGAATCAATTTCCGAGGGTATTATTAGAATAGATGATCAAGGTGATATTATTAGTATGAATAGATTTGCAAGAAAGCTATTGGGGTATAGTGGGAAAGATGTACATAATATGCACATAAGCGATGTTTTATCTACTAATAGTGGTAAGGATATTATAAATGTTATGAATAATGGAAGAGAGTATCAGGAGGAAGAAATAGATTTTACTACAAAAATGGGTAGAAATAAAACTTGTATAGTTAACGTTACCCCCATAAAGATTTTTAGCTCTAGTGACTTAGGTGGGGTGCTAATTACTTTTAAAGAAAATAAAGCAGTTCTAAGTATGATTAATAAAATTGTTGGAGCTAATGCAAGATATACCTTTGATGATATATTTGGAAAAAGTCAAAGTATAACCCATTCTATTAAATTAGCATCAATTGCGGCTAAGACTGATGATACTATACTTTTGCAAGGAGAAAGTGGCACAGGCAAAGAAATGTTTACACAAGCTATACATAATGCTAGTAGAAGGAAAGACAGGCCCTTTGTATTTTTAAATTGTGGAGCTATTCCTCGTGATCTAGTTTCTAGTGAACTTTTTGGATATGTAGAAGGTGCTTTTACTGGAGCTAAAAGAGGTGGACATCCAGGGAAATTTGAGCTAGCAAATGGCGGAACAATATTTCTAGATGAAATAGGAGATATGCCCTTAGATGCTCAGATAAGTTTACTTAGGGTTTTAGAAGACCACACGGTAGTAAGAGTTGGAGGACATGATGTTATACCAATAAATGTTAGAGTTATAGCGGCTACTAACAAAGATTTGAAAAAAGAAGTTGAACTAGGAAAATTCCGAAGTGATTTGTTTTATAGGATAAATGTTATGCCAATTTATATTGCTTCTATTAGAGAGAGAAAAGAGGATATAAAGATATTTATTGATTATTTTTATGAAAAATTCAGTGAATCTAATGAAAAGAATATAAAAAGAATAAGTGAAAGCTTTTATAAAAGTATGATTAATTATAATTGGCCCGGAAACGTTCGCGAATTACAAAACGTTATGCAACTTGTATTAAATGTAGCTGAAAATAATAGTGTAATTACAAATAAGAGCTTGCCAAGTTATATAAATGAAAATGAAAATGTTGGAGAGGTAAGTGGCGCAAAGCAACTACTTACATTAGAACAAATCGAAAAAGATGCTATTATGCAAACATTGATTAATGTAAATGATAATATGGCAGCTGCTTCTAGAATATTAGGGATAGGGAGAACTACATTGTATAGAAAGATGGAAAAATATAAGATTAGTTAAATCATCTCCTGGGT
>DAVZGU010000426.1:0-2575 GCA_052274215.1 Clostridium sp.
AAAGTTTCTCCAGAATATGAAGATTTTAAATTACTCTTAGATGTTTGCAAAGAGGAAGGAATTAAACCACTTATTTTAAATATACCTGTGAATGGCAAATGGGATGATTATGCTGGATTCAATAAAACTGATAGATTAGATTATTATAAAAAGATGAATGCTATAGTTAAGTCTTATGGATTTGAGGTTGCTGATTTTTCAAAATATGAGAACTCAAATTACTTTTTAATGGATACTGAGCACCTAGGCTGGAAAGGTTGGGTGTATGTTGACAAAGCTATTGATAAATATTATAACGAAAATAAAAAATAATATAGTTTTAATATAATAAATGCACTTTTACTTTTACCAACTTTATTTTTGATTATCTATATGGTGATTTATAGATAAAATGAATATCTGAACCAGTTAATAAATCCCATGTTTAACTGGTTCAGATATTAATAACTCTAAATTGCCTTTGATTATATACTCACCTAAACTAACTGGAATAAGAAAACTATCGCCTTTTTTAATTTCTTCATTATAATTTTCTCCTTCAATATTTCCAAATCCATCAACACAAGTAATTATGGAAAAATGCCCTTTTTTACTATGTGTTTTAAATTTAGAATTAACTATACATTTATCTATAGTAAAGTTCTCATTTTTACATAAATTAGTATATTTATACCCTGAGTAATCTTTATAATCTTCAACTAATCTCTCTGCTCTTAAGTTAAAATCAATTACATCTAATGATTTTTCTACGTGAATTTCTCTATCTCTACCATAATCATATACTCTATAAGTAATATCACTATTTTGTTGTATTTCTGCAATAACTAATCCTTGGCATATAGCATGCACTAATCCACTGTTTATTAAGAAAGAATCACCCTTCTTAACCTTTATTCTATTTAAACATTCTTCAACATTTCCTTCATTAATTGCTTTTACAAATTGTTCCCTTGTACAACCATTTGTACCTACTATTAATTCCGAACCTTCTTCTGCATCTACTACATACCACGCTTCTGTTTTTCCATTATTGTTTTCTACTCTTTTTGCATAATCATCATTTGGATGAACTTGAACAGATAACTTTTCATTAGAGCTTATTAATTTAACAAGTAAAGGAAATTCATCATCAATTAATATATCTCCAAATATACTCTTCTTATACTTATTAATAAGATCATTAAAAGTCATACCTTTAAACTTTCCATTAGCCACTATACCTGTACCATTTGGATGACATGCTATATCCCAGCTTTCTCCAATCTTTCCACTTGGAAGATTATCTCTAAAGCTTTCTAAGTTACGGCCTCCCCAAACTTTTTCGTAATATAAATTCTCAAACTTTATTGGATACACTATTTTCTTCCTCCGTTTCTCTATTAAATATTTACTCTACATTATAATTTTTGTATATATTTCTTATTTGTTTTTTTAGTTATTACTATTATTTTAAAAAGCTATGAATTTAGAAATCTCCTACATTCATAGCTTACTCTTTTACTTATCCCTCTGTATTGCGATTTAATAATTCTTCTATAACTTTTTTATCTGTTGCATTTACTATTTCTTCTTTAATATCATCGTCCATTAAGCTCATAGCAAGTCTTTGAAGAATCTTTAAGTGTTCATTCTTTCCATTTTCTGGTACTGCTATTAGAAATACAATGTTCACCGGTTCATCATCAAGACTTTCCCATTCTATTCCACTTGAACTTTTCCCCACAACAACTGTTGGTACTTTAACCCATGATGACTTTGCATGTGGAATAGCAACTCCATCACCTATTCCTGTTGTTGATATTGATTCTCTTGCTTTAACATCTTCTACATATTTATCTACGTCTATTAATCTTTCATCTATTAAGTTTGCTAAATGTTTTATAGTTTCAAACTTTTCAGATGTATTTAAATCTAAATCCATATATTTCACATCAAATAATTTACTCATATTTTTTCTCCTTGTGTTCCTTATTTTTTAAGCTTTTTGCTCTTTTCTTATTTTTATACCTTTTAGATAGTTAATCATTAATGCTGTAACAATTGAACCTACAATTATTGCTATTAAGAACATTACTACTCCGTCAATACCACCCATTAAAGCAACTATTGGGCCACCGTGTGGTACTCTATCCGCAACTCCACCTAACATAGCTATGTTAGCGCCAACTATTGAACCTACCATTAATGATGGAATAACCCTTAAAGGATCAAGTGAGGCAAATGGAATTGCTCCTTCTGTTATTCCACAAAGCCCCATTGCAAATGCTGCTTTACCAGCATCTAATTCTTCACTACTGTAGTATTTCTTTCTTAAGAATGTTGCAATACCCATTCCTATTGGAGGAATTGCTATTGCTGCTGCGATAGGACCCATTATTTCTGGATTGCCTGCTGTTATCATTGAAACACCAAATAAAAATGCTGTTTTATTTACTGGCCCACCCACATCAAATGCAATCATTGCACCTAATATAGTCGCTAAAACTACTGAACTTGTGCCTGATAAACCTGCTAGAAAACTTTTTAATCCTTCAAATATTGAGGTTATTGGTCCGCCTAAAACTAATATAAATAC
>DAVZGU010000427.1:0-2571 GCA_052274215.1 Clostridium sp.
TATAAGTCTAAATAATTCAATATTTCGCATCCTGATACACATGGCTAAGTATTATCAATACATTTCAAAATCAACTCTATTATGATTATAGATACTAATATCTCACTGTTTTATATATTGATAACACATTTTTTATTTCTTTTAACAAGATGCATTTATAATAGACACATATAATGTAGAGAGTTAACATATACGCTTTTATTATATATGTTAACTTTCTACATATATATCTTCATTATATATGTAGTTTATTTTTACATAAATGTGAAAATAAACACTTCTAAGTCTTAGGATATGAGTTGAAACCGTATCCTTGTTATTAATTGCTTTTGGTAATTTTTTTATTATCTATCAGTCTATTGATTTCTTCTTCAATATGGTATAGCGTAGAGACGTAGGTAAGAGTTTGATTCAAATATTTTTTGTTCATTTTATTAGCATCTTTTTATATAAAGTTTATCGCAAAACTATTATAAAATGGATGCTTTTATTTTATAGATATTTTTCTCTATAATACTCAGTAAAATCGGGATTTATTCCCCTAGTTAAGGGCTAGTAACCCGAATTCTAATCAAACAAAATTTAGGGAGTGTACAATATGTTTTTAATACCAAGTCCAAAACAATTAGAACTGAATGAAGGTACATTGCAGCTTAGACGTGATACGGAAATAGTCTTGGATTACCAATGTGATTTTGATGACTTAAATGCCGCGATTGTATTACAAGATGAAATTCAGCAACAATTAGGCTTCAAATTAGTAATAAATAAGGCCTTTGATTGCCATAATGATAAAACCGTAATTAGATTTAAAAAAGTATCAGGTCCAAAAGAGGCTTACACCTTAATTATTGGTGGAAACTGCATCGAAATATGTGCGGCTACTTCCATAGGCATATTTTATGGAGTACAGACATTTAGACAAATTATTAGGCAAAATGGAACTTTACTTCCAAATCTCAAAATTGAAGACGAGCCATACTTTACTAACCGTGGATTTTATCATGATGTTACAAGAGGCAAGGTGCCAACACTTGAAATGCTTATGGAACTAGTTGACAGGGCAGCTTTTTATAAAATTAATCAGTTGCAATTGTATATAGAACATACTTTTGCATTTAAGGGCATGAGTGAAATATGGATGGACAAAGATCCACTAACAGCGGAGGAAATATTAATACTTGACCAATATTGCATAAAAAGACATGTTGAATTAATCCCATCCTTGTCTACCTTCGGGCATATGTATGAGGTGCTTAGGTCAAAGTCCTTCAATGAATTGTGTGAGCTAGAAAACAGTGAGGGAGGCGAGTACTCTTTTGGTCATAGAATGGTTTCACACACACTGGATGCAACTAATGAAGGTAGCATAAAACTAGTTGAAGAAATGCTAATGCAATATATACCGCTATTTAGCTCAGACACATTCAATATATGCTGTGATGAAACCTTTGATTTAGGAAAGGGTAAAAGTAAGGCCAAAGCCGATGAAGTTGGGGTTGGAATGTTATATGTTGAATTTTTGAACAAAGTAATAGATATAGTCAAGAAAAAAGGCAAGAAGGTTATGTTCTGGGGGGATGTAATTTTACACCATCCTGAACTTTTAAATAATATAAGTAAGGATGCCATATGTCTTAATTGGGACTATAACGAAAATGCCAAAGAGGATGGAACAAAAGCAATAACTGAGTCAGGTATGGAGCAGTACGTGTGCCCAGGTGTATGGGGATGGAATCAACTAGTGAACAAAGTGGATAAGGGTTTTGAGAATATTAAAAGAATGGTAGCATATGGCGTTAAATACGGTGCAACAGGTGTTCTCAATACTGACTGGGGAGATTTTGGTCATATAAATTTTTTAAGTAGCTCAATTCCAGGCATGGCATACGGAGCGTCCTTATCATGGAACCCAGATGGTGAGAAAGAGTTTGAAAATGTATTTAAAGCATTGTCCTTAATAGAGTATGGTGATGACTCACTTGAACTCGTGTCTCTACTTAATAAATTATCCAAGGAGCAGGTTGTAGGCTGGTATGAACTAGTCGAATGGAAAGAAAATCATAGTCAAAATTCAGATATTAAAGAGAGTTTCAGTGAACTTGATTGGAAAAAGATTTTAGCTGGTTATAACATAGCTTGTGAAATAGAAAATAAGTTTACTACATTGTCTAAAAAAGTGTGCATAAACACCTTTGATCTGCAAGAATTTATTGTTTCGGCAAGGGCAATACAACTTGTGAATAGCTTTTTCCTAAATCTTTTGAAGAATGAGTATTCTAAAAATGATGTAGATACAGTATTTAGTCCAATGGTTCTCGCAGAAAATCTGGAAGTGTGGTTCTGTGATTATGCAAAAATCTGGAGGACACGAAATAAAGAAAGTGAACTGTATAGAATTAGAGAAATCATAGCTTATACTTGTAGATACTTAAGGGGAATATGCTCGGTAGCTTGCTAATAAGGCAAGGTATTTCTTTGGTCTATCTTAACATAAAAATAATCCTCCCAAATTGGAGGCCACTGAAAAACTATATGAAAAATCGTCATCTAATTAAAGATGGCGATTTT
>DAVZGU010000428.1:0-2557 GCA_052274215.1 Clostridium sp.
AGCATCAATTTTTCTATATAGCCTTTGATATTTCCCCAAATAGCTTCATTTTCAATAAGAGCGTCTACCTCTATAGCTTCTAAATTTTCTGAAATTTGGGTAGGTGTATTCGATAGCTTTACACCGAATGCATCGGAAAGACTATGAGCCTGATCAGTGCTCATTATAAGCACCTTTTTCCCCTGCTTTGCAATCTGGCAGGCTGTGGCTGATGCAACACTCGTCTTTCCAACTCCACCTTTTCCAGTATATAAAATAATTCTCATTTTAATCCCTCCAATTCAATTATAAAAAATCTACTTTAACCTTTTTAATCTCTTGTTTTGTTCCTTCCTCCGTTTTTTCACAACTCTCGTTCATAAGATCCAATCCAATATCCTTAATAACAATAATTGCTTCCTTCTCAAAGTTATTAAGCTTGTGCAAGATTTTTTCTGGCAAAACATCTTTTATAACCTCATATTTAAGTTTTTCTATTCTTATCAATTTTCTAATTATTTGACCATTCATCTAATCCACCTTCTCATCAAAATAAATAGATAGATAATCCTCATTAAAATCGGCTTTACTTATTGAGTATTTTCTCAGTGAATTTGGGCAAGGAATATTCCTCTTAAAGTTACCTATTTTTATGGATATATCAGAACCAGTTTCATACAGTTCTACGTCTTTCTTATCTCCAAAGGGAACATATACTTGTAGCTTATATCCACCTTCTACCTTTTCAAATTTCTCGTTAAATGTTATTTTTTGAACTTTAAATATATCCTTAACATTCAGAGAATCCACAACTATCCTTTCTAAGCCACAAATGCCATTAATATCTACCTCATACCATTTAATCTTAAACCTAGGTAAATTCAAAAATACTGAATCAATTTCTTCCATATACTTTTTTTGAATTGATTTCCACTCATCAAAAAAGCTATTTCCTATATCCTGGGGTATTATTCTATTAATATATATCGCATCTACATTAAAATTATAAAGATTTAAATACATGTAATTTCTCTTGGTCTCTTCGATAACCATTTTTTCAGGGATTGTCACCAATCTTATACTACAACTCTCTCTATCCTTAAATAAATTTTGAAGATCTGTTAGCATTATATAAAGTTTTTCAATATCATTCATAGCTTGTTTATCAGGCATTTCTATCTTAAATGCTATTTTAGAGATAGGTCTAAGCACTTTCATTGCAACCTTTCCAATGGGAAATAATTTCTCCATGTACCAACTCATAAGCTCTGGAAATTTTAAAAGGGATATGGTCTCTCCTGTGGGTGCACTATCTACAATTATTAGGTCATAAGTACCTTTGTCATATAAATCTTTAATTTTCAAAAGACAAAATAGCTCTTCCATTCCTGGAAACACAACAATATCCTCAAAACTTTCTGCTTGCTCTTCATCTTTGAAAACCATCATTTTTTTAAAAGCAGCTTGAATACTTCCGTAATAATTCTCCATTTCATAATTAGGATCAATTTCAAGTCCCCACAAATTTTCACGTATTTCTGTAGGCTCATTTTTTATTTGTTGCATAAAAATATCCCTCAAGTTATGTGCCATATCAGTGCTAACAATTAAAGTTTTTATTCCCTCCATTGAAGCCTTAAGCGCATGAGCTGCCGCGGTGCTTGTTTTACCAACCCCACCTTTTCCAGTGAAAATAATTATTCTTTTCATATTATCCCTCCTGATTTTAATTCTTTAATTGAATAGTTCTTTTAACGAAGTATTTTTAAAAAAAATAACTCAGGTGCACTGAGCTATTCAATAATTATTTTTCTTAATTTTTTAACAGGAATATCTTCTTTAACCGGATTTTTAATTTCCTTAAAAACTCCCAGTACTTTGTTATAAATACTTAAAGCTGAAGAAATTTCCTCCTCGGTAAGTTTTCCGTAAATCTCAATAAGATATTTTGCAATAATAGCCTTTTCCTTCTCAATCACAGTACTTGCAATCTCTGTAAGGGTTATTAAAACTATTCTTCTATCTTCTGTGCTTCTTATTCTTTCTACCATTAGCTTTTTTTCTAATCTAGCAATAACTCCTGTAGCAGTATTTAATGGAGCATTTATGTATTCTGCTATTTCCGTCATATTAGCATTCTTCTTTCGATACAATAATAATAATGCTAATATTTCATTCTTAGAAAAATCTAAGAATATATCACTCCACTGTTCAGGAAAAAACAAAACCTTAAACTCATCAATATGATTAAAAATAATTTGCTCTATTTTGCTTATATCCATAAACTTCCCCCAAATTAGTTCTCATCACGAATTATATTTTAATTCTATCACCGAAGTATTTTCTTGTCAATAAAATCATATAAAAAATATTACATGGACCTTCTGTACTTAATTACTGCCTGCTAAGTATCCTGTAGAAAATGCCATTTGAAGATTATATCCACCTGTCTCAGCATCAATATCTATAACTTCCCCTGCAAAATAAAGATTTTTTATAATCTTTGATTCCATAGTTGAAGCATTTATTTCTTTGACTTTAACTCCACCTGAAGTTACTTGAGCTGCTTTAATCGATA
>DAVZGU010000429.1:0-2545 GCA_052274215.1 Clostridium sp.
TTGGGAAATTTACCAAAGTGTATACAGAGGTTATCTGAACTAATACATTGGGAAGACGGAAGAATAGCTGAAACCGAGAATGGTAAAGTGAAGGCTAAAGGTATAAGCTTCTTCTGGAAGAATTCAAATACAGCTTTAAATGCAGGAGGAGGAGCAATTCTTACCTTTAATCCGGATGGAAGCATTAATCTTATTTGTGGTGCAGTTGAAATGGGGCAGGGAGCTAAAACAGCTTTGGCACAGATATTGGCAGAAAAAATGAAAATGGATGTAGATCAAATCCATGTAGTGATGGACGTTAATACTCAGACATCTCCAGATCACTGGAAAACAGCTGCAAGCAGGACCATTTTGCTGATTGGTAGAGCAATACTTAGCGCAGCTGAGGATGCCATTAATCAACTATGCATAACAGCAGCTATTCCTTTAAGGTGTTCCACCGACGAATTGGAAGTTGGTGGAGGAAGAGTATTTTTAAAAGACAATCCCCAAACAGGAATAAAAATAAGCAAAATAGCATTTGGGTATACCTATCCCAATGGAAATTCAGTTGGAGGACAGGTTATTGGAAGAGGAAGTTTTGTTTTAAAACATCTAACAAAATTAGATCCTGAAACTGGCAAAGGTAATCCAGGTCCAGAGTGGACTGTTGGTGCAACCGCTGTAGAAGTAGAATTTGATAAAAAGGAATATACCTACAAAATTACAAAAGCAGCTTGTGTTATAGATGCAGGGAAGGTTATTAATCCAGCAGTTGCAAAAGGTCAGATTTCTGGTGGTATGAACCAAGGATTGAGTTTTGCTAGTAGAGAATCATTTTTGTTTACGGATAAAGGCATTATTCAGAATAAGCAGCTAAGAACATATGAAATTACGAGATTTGGAGAAACTCCAGAGTATCTTGTAGACTTTATAGAAACTCCACAAATAGACGCCCCATATGGTGCAAGGGGAATTGGAGAATATGGTGTAATTGGAATGCCAGCAGCACTTGCAAACAGCTTATCTTATGCGTCAAAGGTACCCCTTAACCAATTGCCGTTAACTCCTGAGCTCATATGGAAAGCAAAAGAGGGGGTACAATAATGATTGCATTGGATTTTGAATATTATAAACCTGATTCATTAGATGAGGCAGTAAAACTGTATCACAATCTTCGCGAGAGCGGTAAAGACCCTTTATATTATTCGGGTGGTACAGAAATAATCACTATGGCAAGGAGAAATGATATATCTACAAAGGCAGTAATAGACATTAAAGGAATTTCTGAGTGCAATGTATTTGAAAAAAGAGGTGACCAGCTAGTAATAGGAGCTGCAGTTATACTTACTAGCATTGCCGAGAATAAATTAATCCCATTCTTAAGTAAGACAGCAAACTTTCCGGCAGATCATACATCGCGTAATATGATAACTGTAGGAGGGAATATTTGTGGCAAAATTATATATAAGGAAGCGATTTTAGGCCATTTAATTGCAGATAGCAATGCAGTTATATATGGAGAAAAAGGTAAAAGGATAGTTCCAATAAATCGTGCTTTTAATCAAAGTCTTCAACTGGAAAAAGGAGAATTGCTTTTTCAATTGACAACAGATATGAGTTATTCCGATTTGCCTAATATATGTATAAAGAAGACTAAACAAGAAAAGATAGAGTACCCTTTAATTAGTATGGCTGCACTTAGGAAACACAATAATATTCAAATGGCATTTAGCGGGGTTTGTGCTTTTCCATTTAGGTCTATAGAAATGGAAGAGTATATAAATAACAAAAATGTTTCAAAGGAGAAAAGGATAGAACATGCGATAAGTCATTTGCCTGCTCCTATACTAGGCAATATGCAGGGTTCCTCTGAATATAAGAAGTTCGTATTAAGAAATTTACTAGATTATACTTTGGAAATACTGGATGGTGAAGGGAAATGATATCATATATTGAAACATCAAAAATAGAACTCAATATTAATGGGGAAAAGAAAAAGTTAATTATTAGGCCTGCGGATACCCTACTTAGAGTGCTTAGAGAACATTTGGGGCTAACTGGAGCAAAGGCTGGGTGCGAAAATGGAGATTGTGGCACATGTACTGTACTCTTAGATGGATTGCCTGTTAAATCATGTATTATGCTAGCTGTTGAAGCTATTGGGCATAAAGTGACCACTATTGAGGGTTTAAAAGAAGAGCCAATTCAAAAAGCTTTTATAGATAAATGGAGTTTTCAATGTGGATATTGTACTCCAGGTTTCATAATGAACTGTTATGGACTTATAACCATTCACCCGGATGCAGATGATGAAACTATTGAGGAATGGCTTCAATCCAATATTTGCAGATGCACATCATATGAAGAGATTAGAGAAGCTGTAAAATCAGTATTACTCTTAAATAAAAAATGAGGGTTATGTAAAAATTAACGAAATAAGTAGCATGGTATCTAAGTTTGGATGAGTTGTCTCAGGGTAGATTTAACCCAACTTATAGCACAGGTAAAGTTATTCTGCCTGTGTTTTTTGTTTATGATTAAAATAATGTTTGATAATTTAACT
>DAVZGU010000430.1:0-2531 GCA_052274215.1 Clostridium sp.
TGAAAGCATAAAGAGGCTAGTGGTAAAATGTACCTATGATGATAAATCACTAAGTACGCACTTATACAAACTCTGTTTGTACGTTTGGTCTACCGATGGATTTTTAAGACTGACCGCCCTTTGCTTGGTGCTACCGCCTTTCATAATGAAAGAAAATCATTTCATTATTCCAGTTGCTTTCAAAAAAATAAAAGGCTCAAGGATTAATTAATGTGTACACTTTGTTGATCTATACCCTTAAAAGTAGACAAACAAAGAAGTGTACCTAGAAGAGTGATATGGTTATCACTCTTTGTCTTTTTTAATTCTGATAAGTTCATTCTTTTTAAATTCAGCAGGTGTCAAATATCCTAATCTTTTCTGAATTCTTATATTATTGTAGTAATTATAATATTCCCATGTTTTTCTTATGAGGTCGACTCTGCTCACTATATGGATGTTAGTATTATACAGTACCTCACTCTTATAACAGCCAAAAAAACTTTCCATAGGTGAATTATCAATTGGCGTTCCTTTTCTAGACATACTTTGGATAAAATTTTTATCTTTAAGTTGCCTCTGAAACATAAGATTATTATAGAGAGTTCCTTGATCAGAATGAATAATAGCACCCTCTGGTAAGGATTTATCCAAGATATTCTTAAAAGATTCTTGAATAAGTTGCCTAGTCTGATAATCTTTGCTTATGGTGTTCGTATTAAGCAGTACTATACAAAAATACTCGCCTCAATGGTGCAGGATTAGTTCTGAATAATCCTTCGGCATTAAGACGAAATAGTTGCTTACATTTTTCTTCTTAAATAATACTTGCTTTTTAAATGTATGTGTTTCTAGGTTACGTATGTGCATATGGAAAGGCCCTGAATTATGATATCATTGTTTCACTAGGCTTTGCCTAGGCTAACACCCCTGGTGATAGCAGAAACCCCTTATACTCAATACAAAGAGCTATACCCTACCTCATGTAACTAGTATAAAGTACTGCTTATCAATTGATAGTATAGGTACTTTGAATCATACATTTTCAACATTTAAGTGTTAATTTATAAACGCAAGTATTTTTTATTATCGTTTAATAATTGAACTGCACGTTTAAATAAGTTATCTTCGATAAGTTGATTTAATACATTATTAAAATTTAATAATATAAATCTAATTGTGCTTTTGGACCATTGCTTACCACGATTAGTTTTAATTTCTAATCTATTCAATTCATCAGCAACTCCTTGTAGGCTTTTCCCATCAACATATAATGTATATATCTTTGTAATAACTTGCTTGTCAGCATAAGCCTTCCGTCCTGCTTTTCTCTCATTATGTATAGGTTCTTTTTTATTTCTTAAATTATTTATTTTTTCATTCAGATTATTTATTTCTATACTTTGATTTCTATTTATTAATCTTATTGAGTCGGAGTTTGTCAACATAGTTGTCGCAATTTTTACTTTTAACCTTTTTATGACGATGTCTTCTCTATGCAAATAAGCTCTTCTTCCTTTATTGGATTTAAGGACACATATTTTGGCAAATTCCAATTTCTGATTTTTCTACTCCACCTTTCAGGATGATTTTCTTTTGCTTTTGCATACACTTTTTTTCTATTCTCTATAATATTTTTATCTAAACTATAATGACGCTGGTATGGGGTCAAATATTTGATGCCACTATGCATATGAACATGGTTGTACCAATAGACAAATCTAGTTACCCATTCCCGTGCGTCTAAAATGTTTGCAAAACCACAATTAGGGAATGAGGGTACATACTTCATTGTCTTGAATAATGATTCTGAGTAAGGGTTATCGTTGCTTACTCTAGGTCTTGAAAAGGAACTTTGTACCCCTAGTTTCTCTAATGTAGCAAGGAAAGTTGCAGCCTTCATAGGACTTCCATTATCAGAGTGTAGTATAAGAGGCTTACCTAATATTTTCTGAGAAAGAAGAGCGCGTTTAACAAGGATTTGAGCATATTCTGCATTCTCCGTTTCCCAAACTTCATAACCAACAATCATACGGCTGAACATATCTAGTATTAGATATAGCTTAAAGTATTGACCTTTCACAGAGCCATCAAGCCACGTTATATCCCACGTCCAAACTTGGTTTTGGGCGGTTGCTATGTGGGTAGGAGGAACTCTTTTTACAGGTGCCTTCGTTTTGGATCTATAAGTGTTTTGTTTTTCTTCTTTAAGTATTCTGTGAATCGTAGATTCTGAGGCAATATAAATCCCCTGATCAGCCAACTTTGGCACTATTTGTGCAGGCACTAGATCGGCGTACTCATAGCTATTTACAACTTGAAGAATTTCAGCTCTTTCTTCATCACTAATTTTGTTTTTAGGAGGATGCCTATGTACTAGTGGGCGTTTATCTTCCGTGGATTTAGGCGTTAGTGACCATCGTTCATAAGTTCTAGTCGATATTCCAACTTCGTTGCAGCAGGGGCTCAACCGAGCACCAGCTTGTACAGCTTGATCAATCAGTTCTAAAGCTTTAATGCGATCTGAGGCACTGATTAGTCTTCCTCTTGGT
>DAVZGU010000431.1:0-2531 GCA_052274215.1 Clostridium sp.
AAGCTTAACTTATTTTCAAATAAATACGAGCATTTTTTAAAAAATGTTTATTCACCTTTTAGAAATACATTTTACGAATTAGGTGGAGATAAATTAAATATTACCACTGGGGATGCGTTTTTAAAATATATAAAAATTTATGGCATCTCAGACGAATTCATAGAAATAAAGAGAAAATCAAGAGTTCGTAAGTTCTTAGGAGAACTTAGAATACTTTCAAAAAATAATGCAGTAGATATCCAAACAGAACCTTTTGATGTGCATAGGAAAAATGTTATTACGTCATTTACAAATTTAGTAGGCCCACATAAAAAGTTAAAAGTGGCTTTTATTTTTGAAAAGACTATTGATAGATCAGGTTGGAGTTATGTTCATAATCTAGGAAGACTTTATGCGCAAAATCAATTAGAAGGTGAAATAGAAACTTTCGTTATAGATAATTTTCAAACTGATGGTGATAGTTATGAAAGATTAAGTGAGTTATGTGAAGAAAATTATGACATTATATTTACTACATGTCCATCTTATATTAATATGACTTTGAGGGCAGCTTTAAAGTATGAGAATATTAAATTCTTTAACTGCTCGCCAGTAAAGGCTTTTAGAAATGTAAGTACTTATTTTGGGCGTTCTCATGAACCAAGGTTTTTACTAGGGCTTATTGCTGGGGCTATTACAAAATCGAATATTATAGGATATGTAGATATTTATAATGAAACAGAGGTTATAACAGGTATTAATGCTTTTGCATTAGGTGTTAAAACTGTAAATCCGAATGCGAAAGTTGTGATTTCATGGCTTAATGAAACAGGGGATATTAATCATTCAAAAGAATTAATTCAAGGACTTCAAAGGCTCGGTGCAGATCTTATAATGCAAAATGACCTAATAGCTTTAGGTAAGGGGTCAAGAGACTTTGGACTATATTCACTAAAGTATAGTGAAAAAGAGGAAAAATGGATACCGGAAGTGAACTATGCTTTAATTACATGGGATTGGGGACAGTTTTATGAGAAAATACTTAGAAATATAGTAAATGGTAGTTTTAAAGGTATTTTTAGTACCGAATCTAAACGTGTAAGTTTTTGGTGGGGGATGGACTCGGGACTCGTGGATATTATATATTCAAAACATAATGTGCCAATTCAAACTCAAAAGTTAGTAGATATAATGCGAGAATTAATTATTGAAAATAGATTCCACACTTTTACTGGTCCGGTGCACGATACAAAAGGTCAACTTAGGATAAACGATGGTGATATAGGAAACTACGAGGATATGTTATATATGGACTGGTTTGTAGACAATGTTGTAGGAAAACTTCCGGTGGAGGAGTAGAATAATCAGAAGATAAGTAGGTGATTAAAGTTAAAGTTCTATTAGTTTCAGATATAGAAGATAGTTACATTTGGGATCATTTTGATTGTGAAAGGTTTAAAGAAATTCAGATGGTAATTTCCTGTGGAGATTTAAAAGCAGATTATTTAGAATATCTAGCTAATATGATTAAAGCACCTGTATTTTATGTTAATGGTAATCATGATATAGCATATTTAGAAAAACCGCCAGCTGGATGTATCCCTATTGATGATAAGATAATAGTATATAAAAATATTAGAATACTAGGCCTTGGAGGATCTATTGACTATAATAAAGGACCTTTTCAATATTCTGAAAAGGAAATGCAAAAAAGAGTTTCGAAATTAAAATTGTGTTTATGGAAGCATAAAGGGTTTGATATATTAGTCACCCATTCACCTGCAAAAGGTATGGGCGATGGAAAGGATCGTTGTCATCAGGGATTTGAGATATTTATCGATATTTTAAATAAATACTCTCCAAAATATTTTTTTTATGCTCATCAGCATTTGGACTATGGGAAAGGTGAAAGAAAAATGATTTATAACACCACCACTCTTATAAATGCATTTAAATATCATATTATTGAAATATAAAGAACTCATGGGCAAAATCATTGCCCATGAGTTCTTTGTATTTATTTTATGGAGTAGCGGATATTTTCTTTCTTTTTAAGAAATTCAATTTAGTTTCTGTTGTTATAATTGCGATAAATATAGTTAAGCATCCTAAAATCATTTTTGATGTAAATATCTCATTAAGCATTACAACAGATAAAACAGAACCAAAAACAGATTCTAAACATAAAATAATAGCAGCATGAGTAGAAGTGGTATATTTTTGTGCTACATTTTGTATAATAAATGCAATCATTGTACTAAAAATTGCTAAATAGCCAATTGCAAATATTGTATCTGAATTTAATGATTGTGGCATCGGTTCATAAATTAAAGCAGCTATAATTGAAAATACTGCAGCGGCACCTAACTGTATTATTACAAGTGATATAGCATCAACTTTCTCAGTGAAAAATCCAACAGAAACTATATGAGCTGCAAAAAATACTGCGCATAGTAGAGTCAAGCCGTCACCTAGCCCAATATGTATACCTCCATCTAAGGTTAGCATTCCTATCCCAACAAAACACAAAAATGCAGATATTAATGAATATG
>DAVZGU010000432.1:0-2520 GCA_052274215.1 Clostridium sp.
CAATACCCATCCCTACTGCTCCAATTAATATCCCAACTATTAATTCTAGAAATAAATCATTTGTTATACTACCACTCATAGGAAAAACATTCTCCAATCCCCATATCATACCGGATAATGCGAAACTAGAATAAACTGTCTTAACTCCAAAACTAGATCCTATGAATATAAATCCTATAATAAATAGAATCGCATTTAATACAAGCATTATAGCACCAATAGTAAGTCCTGGCATATACCAGTTTATAATCATAGCAATGCCACTAACTCCCCCTACTGCTAAATCGTTTGGTACTAAGAAAAAATAAAACCCTGCCGCTACTAGCGCTAACCCAAAGCTTATCAAGATATATTGTTCAATAATTTTTTTCATACTTATTCCTCCTCTTTTAAATTCTAATTCCTAGAAGACAAAATATAATAGACATCCATTATACAATAATATTAATACCACTCGACCTCTTGAATAATCAAATTCCTTTTGAATATAACTCATATTGCCACTATAACACCTAGTGTTTATTGTATTTTTTATATCTTGCCATCGTTTCATAGTATTCACAAACAGAAGACCTGCCATTTTACCAGTATTTTTAACTGTTATTTTTTCAGATTTCTAAATTAAAAGCAGCTCCTATTCTACACATAGGGAGCTGCTTTTAAGCATTGTAATTTACTATTAAATCATCTCCTGCGGAGCCGCAATATTAACGACTTCAGAAGGATATTTATACTTCCATTAAAGTTTTCTATTTGTTAGGGCATGTAACTCCCACTTATACAAATGGGAGACTTCCTTCTGAAATGTCGTTAAAATTCAGCAGACCCAGTTGTTCTTGGGAATGGGATAACATCTCTTATGTTGCTCATACCTGTAATATACATAATAGCTCTTTCAAACCCTAGTCCAAATCCAGCATGCTTAGTTCCGCCGTATTTTCTTAACTCTAAATACCACCAGTAATCTTCTTTATTAAGACCACATTCTTCCATTCTAGCTTCTAAAATATCTTGTCTTTCTTCTCTTTGGCTTCCACCGATAATTTCTCCTATTCCCGGTACAAGTAAGTCCATTGCTGCAACAGTCTTATTATCGTCATTAATCCTCATATAAAAAGATTTTATTTCCTTTGGATAATCCGTTACAAATAATGGTTTTTTAAACACTTCTTCTGTTAAATATCTTTCATGCTCAGTTTGAAGATCAACGCCCCAAGTTACTGGATACTGAAATTCCTTTCCTGATTTTTGAAGAATATCTACTGCTTCAGTATATGTTACCTGACCAAACTCTGCATTTACAACACCATTTAATCTTTCAATTAAACCTTTATCTACAAAACTATTGAAAAACTCCATCTCTTCTGGAGCGTTTTCCATAACATATTTTATTATATATTTCATCATGTCTTCTGCGAGTTTCATATCATCTTTTAAATCCGCAAATGCTATTTCAGGCTCTATCATCCAGAACTCAGCTGCATGTCTTCCTGTATTAGAATTTTCTGCTCTAAATGTTGGCCCAAAAGTATAAACATTTCTAAACGCTAAAGCAAAAGCCTCTGCTGCTAACTGTCCACTTACAGTTAAGCTAGTTTCTTTACCAAAAAAGTCTTGCGCGTAATCAACTTTTTTATCTTCGCCTAGTGGAATATTGCTAAAATCAAGGGTAGATATTCTGAACATCTCACCTGCGCCTTCGCAATCACTACCAGTTATTATTGGTGTATGGGTATATACAAATCCTCTCTTTTGAAAAAACTCATGTATAGCAAAAGCAGTTAATGAACGCACCCTGAACACTGCTGAGAAAGCATTACTTCTTGGCCTTAAGTGTGCAATAGTTCTTAAATACTCAAAAGAATGTCTTTTCTTTTGCAATGGATAATCGGTATTTGACATACCTTCTAAAACTATTTTAGTAGCTTTAATCTCAAATGGTTGCTTAGCTTCTGGCGTTACAACAAGTTTCCCTTCTATAGTCAAAGATGAACTTATAGGTAATTTAGCTATTTCAGCAAAATTTTCTAAGCCTTCCTCAAAAACTACCTGAATATTTTTGAAGAAGCTTCCATCATTAACTTCTATAAACCCGAACGCTTTAGAAGATCTTAAAGTTCTTATCCATCCAGAGATAGATACTACTTGATCTGCATATTTTTCTTTTTCTCTATAAATTTGTTTTACTAACAATTTTTCCATAAAATTGCCCTCCTTATAATTTTATATTTACCTTAATAATAAAAAAAGCCTTCCATCCCTTAATAATAAAGGGACGAAAGGCTATAATTTCGCTATGCCACCCAGTTTGTCATATAATATGACAAATCTAATCAGTACAGAACTATATATTCGTTGATACGAATTATACATTTGATACTGCCCAACAGTTAACGGATTGGAGCCGTCTAAGCCTACTACCTTAAAGATTTCGGTTAGAAACTCTGAGATGTTCTTCAATATAAACTTCGTATTGGTCTTTCACCATCACCAACTCGCTACGACTACCTTTTATATCTA
>DAVZGU010000433.1:0-2512 GCA_052274215.1 Clostridium sp.
GTCAGAGCTACAAGATTTAGTAATGAAAATAAGAATGTTACCACTGGAAACAGTGTTCAACAGATTTCCAAGAATGATAAGAGATTTATCGAAAGAACTTGGAAAAGAAATGGAACTTCAAATACAAGGGCAAGAGACAGAAATTGATAGAACAGTTATTGATGAAATTGGTGAACCGCTACTTCATTTACTTCGTAATGCGGCGGATCATGGAATAGAATCTAGTGAAGAGCGAATTGCCAAAGGTAAAAATCCTATTGGCACAATTAAGCTTATAGCTTACCCTGAAGGTACAAAAGCTATAATAAAGGTAGAAGATGATGGTAAAGGGCTAGATGTTGATAAAATAAAGGAAAAAGCTAATAAAGTTGGTATAAATACTGAAGGAATGTCGGATATAGATGTGAAAAATCTGATTTTTGAACAAGGCTTTAGCACTAATGAGGAAGTAACAGACATTTCTGGACGTGGAGTTGGCATGGATGTTGTTAAAACAAAAATTGCTGCCCTTGGTGGAACGGTAGATGCTATAAGTGAAATTGACAAAGGTACTTCTTTTATTATAAGATTGCCATTGACACTACAAATTATTCAGGCATTACTCGTGAAAATTGGTGATGAAACTATGGCTATTTCTCTTGGTTATATTGATAGAGTAATAGACTACAAGGATGAACTAATTAAGAAAACTAATAATAAAGAAGTTATTGTTTACAATGATAGTGTAATTCCACTAGTAAGAGTAAATGAAAGAATGCAAATAGAAGCTAGTGAGAAAGCTAAGAAATACATTGTTATTGTAAAAGTGGGAGAGAAAACAGTAGGTCTTTTAGTAGATTCACTTCTAGGACAACAAGAAATTGTAATAAAGACCCTAGGAAAAACATTGCAAGGATTAAAAGAATATATAGGAGCAACTATTTTAGGTGACGGTCTAGTTACTTTGATATTAGATGTTGCTGCCTTAGTGTAGGGAGAGTATAATATGGATTATTCAAAACTTACTCCTATTCAATTAGATGTTTTGCAAGAAGTTGGCAATATTGGTGCAGGAAATGCAGCCACTTCATTATCGCAATTATTGAATGAAAAAGTAGATATGACCGTTCCAGCAGTAAATATTGTTAGTTTTGATGATATTTTTTCTGAAATAGGAGGGGAAGAAGTAGTAACTGGTGTAATCGTAAGGGTCCTCGGAGATATACCAGGAAATATACTATTTACCTTAGAAAAGGAAGCAGCTTTAAAAATTATTTCCGAATTATTAGGTGAGCATCAGGAACAGATAACGGAAATTGGAAGCTCAGTATTGTGTGAAATAGGGAATATTATTTCAAGCTCTTTCATGAATGCAATAGCCAAACTCACAAATCTGACGCTTATGCCATCGGTACCAGCTGTTGCTGTAGACATGATGGGTGCAATACTATCAACCACCTTTATTGAATCAGGTCAATTCGATGAGTATGTACTTGATTTAGAAACGCGGTTTTTACGAGAAAATCAAAAAATAAGTGGGCATTTCTACTATATACCAATGCCCGGATCACTAGAAAAAATATTAAATTCATTAGGTGTAAATTAATTGGAGGTATTATAAAATGGCTAAAGTATTAATTGTTGATGACGCGGCATTTATGAGAATGATGATAAAGGATATATTAGAAAAAAACGGATTTGAAGTTATAGGGGAAGCAAACAATGGAATAAAAGCAGTGGAGATGTACAAAGCAGAAAAACCTGATGTTGTAACTATGGATATTACCATGCCAGATATGGATGGAATTGAAGCTGTTAAAGCGATTAAATCTTTTGATGCTGATGCAAAAATAATTATGTGCAGCGCTATGGGACAACAGAGTATGGTTATGGATGCAATAAGGGCCGGTGCTAAAGATTTTATTGTTAAGCCATTTCAAGCAGATAGGGTACTAGAAGCAATAAAAAAAGTTGTAGGCTAGGAGGAAAATAATATGCAAGTAGTCGTATTTAAAGTTAATGAGGAACAGTTTGCAGTAGAAGCATCTATTGTTCAAAGTATTAATGATATGATGGAAATAACAAAAGTGCCTAAATCTGCGAAATACATAAAAGGGTTAATTAATCTAAGAGGAACTATAATTTCCCTCTTAGATATAAATCTTCTTTTAGATATTGAAAAGGGGCAGGGGAGTCAAGAAAATATTATTATATTAAATTTACAAGAAGAATCTGTTGGAGTAACAGTAGACCAAGTTGATGAGGTATTAGAAATTGAAGAAGATTTGATTGAAAAAGTTGAAACGGACAGAAATAAAACCTACATTAAAGGGGTTATAAACTTTAAAGATAGAATAGTTACATTAATTGATATTGGTAAACTTATTGCAAAATAGGAGATTATCTCGAAATAAGAACTTATTGAACACTAAAATTGACACACTAAGAAACAGAAATGAGGTGGAAATATGGCAGAGGTATTATCGCAAAGTGACATAGATTCACTCTTATCTGCCCTATCTTCTGGGAAAAT
>DAVZGU010000434.1:0-2508 GCA_052274215.1 Clostridium sp.
TCTGCACAACTTACTAAAAGTTGTCCTTCTTCTTCCGAATCTATATTTATTAATATTCTTCCATCTAAATTCTTAGGGTCTATTGCCTGAGCTCCGCCCATACCCGTTTCTTCCTCTGTAGTTACTAATAACTCTATTGGTGGATGTGGTATATCATTAGACGCAAGCACTGCAAGACCTAATGCTACTGCAATTCCATCGTCCGCGCCTAGGGTAGTCCCATTTGCCCTTAAAAAATCATCCTCTACAATAAACTCAATAGGGTCTCTTAAAAAATCATGCTTTATCCCTATATTTTTTTCACAGACCATGTCCATATGACCTTGAATTATTATCTTTGGAGCATTAGCGCGACCTTGCGTACCAGGTTTTTTAATTATAATATTTAATGCGGTATCTTGGATAACTTTCAAATTATGTTCTTTTGCAAAGTTTACTAACCAATCACTTACAGCTTTCTCATTGCCAGAGCCTCTTGGGATCTCGTTCATCTCTTTAAAATATTTAAATGCCTTAAATGAATTTAAATCCTTTAATTTGTTTAACATTTTCATCATCCTTCCTTTCAAAAAAACATCATTTTTAGACCGAAAATTATTAAGATTATTCCTCCAATGTAGTCTGCATATTTTCCTACAATTTCTATTTTTTTTAGGTATCTAGAAATTACAAAGGCCATTGTTGACATTACTAGAGTTATTCCCCCAATGAATAATGTATTTTTTAATAATATAACGTTTGTTATATTATTTAATACCGTAAATCCTACCACCATTGCATCTATACTTACGGATATCCCTAAAATAAAATACATTTTAGGTTTAAGCAGTGGACACTTCCCTTGATTTTCAAAGCCTTCCTTAATCATAATCACTCCAACGAAAGATATAATCATACCACCAATTATGGTCGGCATTGAAGCTACATATGTATTAAAAAGAAAGCCTGCATAAGCTCCTATATATGAGAATAAAAATTGAAATAGTCCAAAAGAAATTGTAAAACCTACTTTATTTATAAATCTAGTTTGATTATTTAATCCTATACATAAAGCTACTCCAAAAGCATCTAAAGATAATGCTAAAGCAATTATAAATAATGGGTACATATCCATGAATTTTGACGCCCCCCAATAATACTCCACAATATATTTAGTCTGGTTTCTTTATTATTATTCCATTTTTTTAAATTTATGTGAATAACTTTACATATACTATTATCAATTATTCGAGCTTCCTTGTCAACTGTGGTTTAGTATTCGAATTGCTATGGTTAAAATAATTATGAGTTGTATATCCTGCCTTTTATAGACTATAATATAAAGGGAATTACACTAGGAGGTGTTGCAATGATTTCAATATATAGTAGTGTAGAAAACAACCAGCTAGCAAAGCTAGAAAATATAGAGCCAGGTTGTTGGATTAACATGATTGATCCATCAGATGAAGAATTAATATTAATTTCAAAAAACACTAATGTTCCTATGGATTTTTTAAGGGCTGCTTTGGATGAAGAAGAAACCTCCCGTATTGACATAGAAGATTGTACATTAATTATATTGGATATTCCCTTTACAGCTATGGATGATAACTCTTTAACCTATGACACTTACCCTATAGCTATGATTCATACTGACAAAGTAATAATTACAGTTTGTTTGATAAACAGTAAAGTATTGTCAGATTTCGCCGAAGGGAAAATCAGCTCCTTTTATACCTTTAAGCGTTCAAGGTTTATGCTACAAATCTTATATAGAATTGCCAACTATTATCTAATATACTTAAGACAAATTGATAAAAAAAGCTACATAGTAGAAAAACAACTTCACAAGACCTTAAGAAATAAAGAACTTATTCAATTATTGGCACTCGAAAAATCTCTTGTGTATTTTTCCACTTCCTTAAAGGGAAATGAAATTACCTTAGAGAAAATGCTTAAATTAGACATTCTTCAAAAATACGAAGAAGATAAGGACGTATTAGATGATGTCATTATTGAAAATAGACAGGCTATAGAGATGTGTACTATTTATAGTAATATTTTAAATGGTACTATGGATGCCTATGCCTCTGTTATATCAAATAAACTTAATATAGTAATGAAATTTCTTGCTGCTATTACTATAGTTATGGCTATACCTAATATGATATCTGGGCTATTTGGAATGAACCTATCTGGAATACCGTTTTCCGCTAATGCTGTGGGTTTTTGGTATGTGGTTGCATTAATTGGACTTATCGTAATATTTGTTATATATTTCTTGAATAAGAAGGACATGTTTTAAACAATTGAAATGGAATATAGCTTGAGTAGCTACATTATAATAATAAAAAAATAATCTTTAATAGGATAAAGCCTCATACTAGATTTATAGTATGAGGCTTTTATAACAAATAAGAATCATATCGTCTTATTTACTCTTTACTTTGTTTCATTAGTTTATTTGTTACTACTCCACTTGAGTTATAAGTTTCCTCATAATATCCTTTAATTTTAATTCTGTAGTAT
>DAVZGU010000435.1:0-2506 GCA_052274215.1 Clostridium sp.
TTTAAATGCAGAGCAGCAAGGTGTAAGTATTGAGAATGTACTGGGAACACCTGATATTAAGCATTACTGTGAAGAAATAGTAAATACCTATAAATCAAGCTATAATTTTCTATCACGTTGCAGCGAATATGTTATGTATACAGGAACGTTCATAATTATGTTGTCAATTATTAATTATATTACACAAGGTTTAACTATAATTGAAAAATACGGGTTCGATGATTTAACATTTTATCTAAGCTTTAATCTAGGAATTATTTCTCAATTTCTGCTTATAGGTCTTATTGTCATTGCCGTTATGGCCTATACCAAAAAAAGTTGTTTTGAGAAAAATGTTAAACGTGGTAAAATAAAAGAGTTTTTTATACTTTGGATATTAGGTATATTATGGATTTGTATAATGCTAGCTTGTACCATGTTTTTAGGTGAACTATTATCATTTAGATTGAATATAATTATAGTTCTAATTATTGGCCTTACTCTATATTTTATAGGTAATTATTTAGCAGAAAAATAAGAAACGCCTAATTTTAAATGAAAAACATGCCACATAACAAAGCTACATTCCTTTAAATATAATTTAAAGGAATGTAGCCTTATTATGTGCTTTTTTAATGTAACACAATTACATACTTATCCAACTCCATTAATAAAGAAATCTAATAAAAATACAATAGAGGCAAACAACATCATAATTCCGCCAACTAAATATAGCTTACTTTCTGTTATTATTTCTATAAACTCCTTGCAGAGCCCAATTTTCTATGTAATGGAATAAAATATACAATTACAATTCCTATACAAAGAACTATGGTTGCTGCCATACCGGCTTCAGGACCAAATAATCCACCAGTGAACCATTCTGCACCGGTTAACTTTAAATTTATCAAACTACCTGTTGGTACTTTTAGTCCGCTTACCTCAAACCCAAAAACATTCCCTTGAGTCCAGTTCCATGCAGCATGAAGTCCACACGCCCCCCATAGATCCTTAGTTTTTATAACATATAGTCCAAAAAACAAACCTACTAAAACAATATTTATTATAGCTAAAATACTTACATTTGGATTTCCAAGGTGCATAAATCCGAAAAATGTAGAGGAAACAATCAAACCTACAGCTACATTATACCTTGCACCTAAAACGTTCATAAACCATCCTCTTGAAAGAATTTCCTCTGTACCACTTTGAATCATCCAACCTGGTATAACAATTAGCACACCACTTAAAGCTGCTATACCTGAAAGACCTACTGGATTACTATTTACTACAGTATGCCCACTAACACTAAGCAGTAAAACCACTATTGAAAACATTAAAATCCCTATGCCAAACCCTGTTAAATACTTTTTTATAAACCCTTCTTTTTTTAAGCCCATACTTGAAATAGTTCTTTTTTCTCTAAACTTTACTCTAGCAAATACTAATAATGTTATAAATATAAAACCACAAATAAGTTGATTTAGTAACAAAACGGAAGGATTATTGCCAATAATTTTCTTTGTAAAATGAGCCAATATTTCACCTATTCCTTGCCCTCCAATTAGAAAAAGCAATACCCAAAATAAACATAAAATAATATTAGGAAGTACCTTCGCTTGTTTTGCTTCTCTAAATAAACCAGTTTTATTTGAAAACATATTATCACTCCTACTCTATTTCTTTAAACTGCATATTGTAAAGATAAGAATATAATCCTTCTTGCTTTATAAGCTCGTCATGTGTTCCTCTTTGGTTTACTCCTTCATCAGTTAGTACAATTATTTCATCCGCATTTTTTATTGTACTTAATCTATGAGCAATAACAAACGTCGTCCTGTTTTTTGTAAGGTCTTCCAATGATTTTTGAATGTATTGTTCATTTTCATTATCAAGAGCTGATGTAGCTTCATCAAGTATTAAAATTGCTGGATTCTTTAAAAATACCCTTGCTATAGATATTCTTTGCTTTTGTCCACCAGAAAGTTTTACTCCTCTTTCACCAGTATAAGTATCATATCCATGTTCAAGGCTCATAATGAACTCATGAATATTTGCCTTTTGAGCTGCCTGAATTATTTCATTTTCTGATGCTCCCGGTCTGCCATATGATATATTTTCTTTAATGCTTCCAGAAAACAAATAAACATCCTGCTGAACTATTCCAATAGATTTTCTAAGTGATTTAAGTTTTATATCTCTTATATCGATGCCATCTATTGTTATAGAACCATCGTTTACCTCATAAAATCTTGGTATAAGACTGCAAAAGGTTGTTTTACCACCACCCGATGGACCAACAAGTGCAATATTCTTACCTGATTGTATTTTTATATTTATACTACTTAATACATTATGCCTATTATTATAACTAAATGACACATTGTTAAAGGATATCTCTCCCTTTGGATTAACTAATTCAACTGCATCTTCTTTATCAATTATATCTGGCTTTGTATTTACCACTTCAACAAATCTTTCAAATCCTGAAAGCCCTCTTTGAAACTGCTCTGTAAAATTTACAAGC